>CAZHPX010000261.1:0-2832 GCA_964534785.1 uncultured Desulfobulbaceae bacterium
CATGAATGCAGCATCTGTTCCGGGCAGGATCAGGCCTGGTAATGAACGGAAAATCGCTAAAGCCATTGGCATGTTTGAATCCCATGTTGATACCGGTGAACTGGAAGAAAAAATCCGTCTCACTCCAGCCAATATAGTGTCGCCGCTGATGTTTGAGTATTTTCTGTTTCAGCGGGCCCGTCAGGCCAGAAAACATATTGTCCTGCCGGAAGGAGGGGATGACCGGATTCTTAAGGCTGCCGAACTTTTACGGTTGCGGGATATTGTCAGATTAACCATTCTTGGCGGTGAGGGGAAAATCAGAGCCAGGGCTTCTGCCCTTGGTCTGAGATTAGATGGGGTTGAATTTATAGATCCGCAGACTTCGCCGCTGCGGGATGAATTTGCCCGGGTTTATTTTGAGCTGCGAAAACATAAAGGGATAACCATTGACATTGCCCGGGATACCATGTCCGATGTCAGTTATTTTGGGACAATGATGGTTTATGTGGATATGGTTGACGGCATGGTTTCCGGGGCTGCCCATACCACAGTTCATACCATTCGTCCGGCTTTTCAGATAATTCGTACCCTTGCCGATGCCCTGATTGTATCCTCTGTATTTTTAATGTGCATGGATACCCGGGTCCTGGTCTATGGTGACTGTGCCATCAACCCCAACCCTGATTCGCAGCAGTTGTCGGATATTGCCATTAACTCTGCTGAAACTGCCCGCCAGTTTGGTGTTGAACCGGTTGTGGCCATGCTTTCATATTCAAGCGGCAGTTCAGGAAGTGGTGATGATGTGGAACTGGTCAGGAATGCTGTTGAAATTGCGAAACAGCGACGGCCTGATATTGAAATAGACGGCCCCATTCAATATGATGCGGCCATTGATGCCAGGGTGGCAAGAAAAAAAATGCCCGGCTCCAAGGTTGCCGGCAGGGCAACCGTGTTTATTTTTCCGGATCTTAATACCGGTAATAACATCTACAAGGCTGTTCAGCGGGCCTCCGGGGCGGTGGCCATCGGTCCGATTCTCCAGGGCCTGAAAAAACCGGTGAACGACCTGTCCCGCGGCTGCACTGTCCCTGATGTTATCAATACCGTGGCCATCACCGCTATTCAGGCTGGATCGTCTTACCCATAAGGCCAAAATAGTCAATTGCAGGTAACTACTCACGGGGTAAGCGACTTAATTTCGATTGCCCACCGAATTTGCCTGAAAGGTTTAATTTGTCAATATTGACATAAAAAGGAGCGTGTTCAGCACGGCTCAGGGTGGTCAAGTTGCCCATAGATTTTCCGGAAGAGCCATGATTATCAACTTCATTCAGCCGCTGCCGCAGCAGGGCAGCTTTTACAGCTTTCCCCCCCACCTTTACATGGAGGCATCGTCGGGCTGCTGTCTGTTGAACTCTTTTCTTTCTTTTTCTCTTTATCATTGCTGTAGCCATCTGCATACCAGCCGTTTCCTTTTAAGTGAAAAGAGCTTTTTGATATGAGTTTTTTCACCTCCTGCCCACATTCAGGACATGAGGATAAAGGAGCATCGTTGATTTTTTGTTGAAATTCAATAATTTTATTGCATTGCAGGCATTCATACTCGTAAACAGGCATAATATATCCTTGTACTATTTAGAAATTGAAAAAAATAAGGCAATTATTTATGGTCAGAAATAAATAATCTGGACCGTGTAAATATTGTGGTTGCGGTTAAATCATGATTATAAGCCAAATTTAAATTCTTGTAAGTGGTTCGGATTTTTTCTAATCTTTCCGCTATCTATATATAATCATCTACGAGCCGGGGTGGTTGGATGGGAAGATAAGCATAAATCATATAAGATGATTATTTAAACACATGTACAAATTATCAATCATGATGTTCACAATAGTTATCCTTTTTTTCATGTCAACCCGAGATTGAAAAAAATATAGACATTTTTTCTAAGATAATGGTAAAATACTGCCCGTTGGCTATGATTAATTGCATTTGTATTAATAATGCTATATATTTTTTCAAATGAAATAATCAAACTATAATGATACCTGAATAAATACTGTATTCATAATGAAAGAGGAGATAACAGTCCATGGAAAAATCCCTGGTTGAAATGGCAGCGGAAATCGTTGGTTCCCAGATAAATACAAATAAAATGAGCATTGAAGAAGTTAATCGCGGTGCTGACCAGCACCGTGTGCAGTGCGGGCAAGCGAAGCTTGTCGGCACTGTGCACGGTGTCTGGTCAAGTACCTGGTTCTGGCGCGTAGCGACGGAACCAGGTACTTGACGAAGTCAGCACCGCGATTCACGGCGGCGAAGCCGCCGTGAACCAGGCTCTCAGCAAAATATTTGCTACTCTTCATGAATTGCAGCAGGCTGAACAGTCAGGTGAAGAGTTGGAGAATAATACTGCCAAAACAAATATTTCACCGGAAAAGTCTATCCAGAGAAATAAAATCATCTGTCTGGAGTGTGGTGTATCTTTCAAAATGCTTTCAGCTAAACATTTAAACAGCCATGGTTTAACCTTGAAAGAATACAGGGCTAAACATGGTTTTAAAGCCAGGCAGCCGCTTTGTGCAAAAGCTCTGTCTGAGAAGAGATCCAAAGCCAGTAAAGAAAGGGGATTACCGGCAAATCTTCGTAAAAGTATTGCCGAGAGGGCAAAGAAAAAACAAAAATAGGTAAGCGTTCACCAGCACTCCATCTTCGCGTATTTATACCTGCTTACATAACATTAGTATGCTGCACAGGCATAAATAAACGAATAGGTAAGCGTAGACTCTGTGAAGCACTGGTAAACACTTACAGATCTAAGTTTTCCGTAAATCATCACCTGTGGTGAA
>CAZHPX010000262.1:0-2832 GCA_964534785.1 uncultured Desulfobulbaceae bacterium
TTTAAAAAATTAATAAGTTACGCTGTCTTCTGCGAAGAACGTTGGGACAGCAGTGGTAAATTATTTACCATTCCAGTTAAAGATGATACCCTGCAACCAGAAAAATCACCCTGTTTATAGTTTCTCATAATTTTCACTTATTGCAAAACACTTTCACAATTTCCAGTATTTTTTCTGCATAAACAGAGCCTGGTCAAGCTGAAAACACTCAACATCCGCATTCATCATCAACTCTGCCTTGTGGTCAGAGAGTGAAAAACCATTAATTTTTTGTCTAAATAACTCTGAAATAACAGCCATTGCCCCATCCCGCATACCATTTAAGTTATAACCACCCTCAAGGGTTATCAGCAGTTTTCCGTCACATAATTTCTCTGCCAGTTCACGCATAACCCTGGTCACATAGGCAAATCCTGCCGGTGTAACCTTCATACTGCCAAGGGGATCACCATCATAAATATCAAAACCACAGGAAACAAGGATCAGTTCCGGTTGGTAGAGGCGGGCTATGGGGACAAACAGTTCATTGAAAATTCTGGCAAATTCCAGGTCTCCCTGACCACCGCCCAAAGGAACATTAACCGTATACCCTTCACCGGCCCCACGACCTGTTTCAGAAAGAGAACCTGTGCCAGGGTAGTATGGATACTGATGGGTTGAACAGAATAATACTTTATCTGTATTCTCAAAACTATGCTGGGTACCGTTTCCATGATGGAGATCCCAGTCAACAATCATTATTCTTTTCATCCCGAGAGTATCTATAGCAAAGCGGGCTGCAATCGCCACATTATTAAAAAGACAGAACCCCATGGAATTATTATACTCAGCATGGTGGCCAGGAGGACGAACCAGACAGAAACAGTTATCTATCTCTCCATGTTCAAGAAGCCTGATCCCATCGAGTAAGGCCCCGACCGCAAGACAGGCTGAAGCAAATGAATCGGCGGAGGTTTGGGTATCACCATCAAGATAACCATGGCTTTTTCCGGCTGTGGCAGCAACCTGCCTGATTAAACGGGAAGAATGATTAAGCTCTATTATATCCTGATGGGCAGAGTCAAATCCGGGATAAACAAGAGTGGTTGATGATGATAAATTATCAAGGGCATCATAAATTACCTGTAATCGTGCCGCTGATTCAGGATGCCTGGTTCCGGGGTCATGGGAAAGGAAAAGATCGTTTCTGTATATGGCCGTTTTTCTCATACATTCCCTCTCTCGCAATAATATATTTCTTTTTCGGTTATTATTATGTCCATCAACTGGTCATGGGGCTGTAACTCCAGCCTGTCAACCATTTGCAGATGAAAAGCAAGTCCTATCCTGACGGCCCCCGGAGCATCATTTGATAGAAATCTATCATAATAACCACCACCATATCCCAGCCGTCCACCATGATAGTCAAATACGGAGCCGGGTATAATCACGGCCTCAATTAAAGCCGGATCAATACATTTATCCGGATAATTTTTTGTTGATAAAAGTGGTTCTGGAATTCCACGGTATCCGGGATGCAATTCTTTTTCAGGGGCAGTTAAATGGACAGCAAGCAGTTTTTTTTCCTTTACCACTGTTAACGGAACAGTAATTTTTTTTCCTTTTTCCAACATCATATTGATAAAAGGTATGGTTAGCACTTCACTTCTAAAATTGACATATGTGAAAATAATATCAGATTCTTCTATCTCCGGAAGACCGGCAAGTGAAAATAAAATTTTTTCCGATTTTTTTTTTATCTCCTTAAGAGAAAGGCTGCCCCGCAGAGATATTTTTTTTTCTCTCATACCATTAAAGACCTTCAGCAAAATAAAAAAGCGATACCCGTTTTCAAACGAATATCGCTTTTTATTAAATATAAACTTCTCTTAAATCACATGGGAACAATCAGTTTATTACTTTCTTCATTCCAGGTCACCACAACATACCAGACAGCCATAGCTCCACAGATAAGAAGAAGGGTTGGTCCGTATCCCATAACATCAGGAAGATAAATAGATCTTCCAAGGACACCATCTGCTTCAAATTCCATATACTTAAACCATGCCCCCATAATGGAAGTTGTTAAGGCAAAAAACGGAATAACAACCCATAATTTTACCTGTCCTTCCCCTAAACGCCAGAGAGCTCCTGTTCCGCAACCACCGGCAAACATGGCACCAAGACCAAAGATAAAACCACCAACAACCCCTGACCAGCCAAAGGTACCGCGAACATACCAGGCAGGATTAAGAACCGCTTCACCATAAAAACGCATTTCCACGCCATATTTCAATACAGCACCACCAATGGCAACCATGGCAATGGAAAGAGCCACTGATTTTGCCATGGTCGTGTCACCTGTCATATGCGGTTCACGAAATCCCTGAACCATACACCAGCGACCTCTCTGCATGGTATAACCAAGAGCGGCTGCAAGTAAAATAATACCTGATAATGAAGTTATATGTTCAAAGTATAAATCTCCATCAAAATTAACATAGGTATATGCTCCCCATATTATGGCAGAGATTGCCGCAATCCCAACAATAAACTGGATCGGTCTGGGAATATCAAGCGTCCATGATCCGCTTGAACCCCACTCTATATGTTCCATTTCCTTATAGAGAAGCAATAAGCCAAAAATAACGCCAAAGGTCATGCCAAACCACATGGAAAAACCATTTGCGGCAAGATTCCCAAGGGCACTATATATACCACCAACATTACAACCACCTGCCATGGTAGCTCCAACTCCCATCAGAATACCGGCTATTACCGCTTTTACCAACTCACGGTAGGGAGGGAAACGAATGGCAAACTGTCCGCCAAGACAGGCTGAAATAAAGGCAC
>CAZHPX010000263.1:0-2829 GCA_964534785.1 uncultured Desulfobulbaceae bacterium
ACTCAAGTTATCAACAATAACAAGTTATATTTTCAAATATACAGAATAACAGCTTGGACATACTATAAGGTTACAGGGGACAGGAAGGACTTAATCTGCACCCCTGTCCCCTGGCACCTGGCACTGACAGGAGGGCAGAAAGTAAATTCCCATGGACAGAAAAATAATTAAAAAGTTGCGGGCAGTTGTTGGCAGGGAAAATCTGTTGACCAAGCCGGAGGATTTGGCCTGTTACAGTTTTGATGGTTCGGGGTCTTGCCAGTTTCCTCAGGCAGTGGTATTACCGGGCAGCAGCCAGGAGGTTGCCGCTGTTCTTGCCATTGCCAGCCGTTATGCGGTTGCGGTTGTGCCGAGGGGGGCAGGCAGCGGCATGACTGGTGGTTCTCTGCCCGTCCATGGCGGTTTGGTTCTTGTATTTACCCGGATGAATAAAATTCTGGAAATAGACAATGATAATATGATTGCCGTTGTCCAGCCCGGGGTGATCACCGGAGAGTTTCAGGAAGTTTTACGAAAAAAAGGGCTTTATTATCCTGTTGATCCGACCAGCCTTAAGTTCTGTACCATTGGTGGTAACGCTGCTGAATGTGCAGGCGGACCCAGTGCGGTTAAGTATGGAGTGACAAAAGATTACATAATTGGCTGTGAAGCAGTGCTTGCCACGGGAGAAATCATCAAAACCGGAGTTCGCACGGAGAAAGGGGTAACCGGTTATGATCTGACCCGGCTGCTGGTCGGTTCTGAAGGGACTCTTGCCGTGTTTACCAGTCTGATTGTCCGTCTTCTTCCCCTTCCCGAGGCAAAAGAAACCTTTCTTCTCTTTTTCTCTTCCATCAGGAAGGCAACCGGACTTGTTGCAGAAATTCTTCATACCGGTATTGTTCCCTGTGCCCTGGAATATATGGATCAGACAGCCATTGCAGTTGTTCGTGATCGACTCGACAAACCGTTACCGGATGGCACCAGGGCTCTTTTGTTTCTGGAAATAGATGGCCGCCACCGCCAGGTTGAAGAAGAGAGCGAGAGGCTTTTGCACTTTCTTCAGCAGAAACAGGTTCATGTCCAGAAGGCAGTAACAGAAGAAGAACGGCAACAGCTCTGGCTGGCCCGCCGTTCCATCTCGCCGGCAACTTTTTCCTTAAAACCTGACAAAATAAGTGAGGATGTGGTGGTTCCCCGGTCAAGAATTCCGGAACTGGTTGATTTTACGCAGGAACTATCTGTAGAGTTTTCCCTGACCATTCTTACCTTTGGCCATGCCGGGGATGGTAATATTCATGTCAATATAATGATTGACAAGAACGATGAAGGTGAATACGGCCGCGGTCTTGCCGCCAGGGGAGAATTGTTTTCCGCTGTTATCAGGATGGGGGGTACACTTTCCGGTGAACATGGGATTGGCATCACCAAGGCTGATTTTCTTCCTCTTGAAATAAATCCGGCGACCATGCGGGTCATGGGCAGGATAAAACAACTCTTTGATCCGGATAATATTCTTAATCCGGGGAAAATATTTCCTGATAAAAAAAAGCAGGATGTTTTTTTCTGAAAATTCCAGAAAAATACGAATAAAAACAGATAGAAAGGTTTTTTTTCCTTCTCTAACCTGAATAATATTCTTTTTTTTTTTTTAAAAAACCCCTGGTCACCTTGACAAATAAAAAAAATTATCACTTAATATCAATATACACTTATTTTTAACTGAAAAATGGTGCAGTCGAGAACTGTGATTTATTCCTGATTATAAGTCCGCTGGAGTACGGATCACCCATGGCAAAAAAAGAAACCCTGGTCACCGGAGTCGATATAGGCTCATCGGCCGTCAAAGTATGTCAGTTGCAGAAAACCAGCAAGGGGTATAATCTCCTGGGGCTTGGCAGTGCTGCCATTCCATCGGATTCGCTTGAAGATGGAGTGTTGCAGGAGCCTGAAGAGATCGGTAAAGTCATTGCGGCCTTGTTTAAAAATCTGAAAATTAAAAATCCAAAAGTAGGTCTCTCCATTTCCGGATATTCCGTGATTGTTAAAAAGATACGGCTTGAAGTCATGGAAGAGGAAGATTTGCGTAAGCATATAAACTCTGAGGCAGAGCAATATCTTCCATTTGATGTTGACGATGTCTATCTGGATTTTCAGGATTTACAGACAGGTGTGGGGGAGAATGAGCAGACAGATATCATGCTGGTCGCCGCCAAAAAGGATGTTGTTGACGATTACCTTGACATGATGCGGGAACAGAAGCTTAATCCTGTCCTTGTTGATGTTGATGGTTTTGCCCTGGAAAATATCTGGGAAGAGATGACGGGAAATAATGATGATGCAGTCCTTGTTGATATTGGTGCCAGCAAAATGAATATCAATATTATCTCCGCTGGATTCTCAGTGCTGGCAAGGGATATTGTTGCCGGCAGCGAGCAGTTGACGGAACAGATTGCTGATGAGCTTGATCTGGAATACGAAGATGCGGATAAAATCAAGCTGGGACTCAGTCCTGCCGGAGAACATGTTGAAAAGCTGCAGGAGATATATAATCAAACTTGCATCCAGTGGGTACTTGAGATAAAAAAAGCTCTGGATTTATATCTTGCCAATCATCCCGGCAGGCCGATAAAAAAGATGTTTCTGAGTGGAGGGGGTTCAAAGGTCAAGGGGCTGAAAAGTTTTATTGAGCAGGAAACAGGTCTTGAAGTGATTTCCTTTAACCCTTTTGTTGATATGAAGATAAACACAAAAAAAATTGATCCTGATTATGTTCAGGCCATTGCCCCGGAAATGGCCATAGCCGCTGGTCTGGCCATCAGACCGGCTGATTTTTAAGATTATGGTACG
>CAZHPX010000264.1:0-2825 GCA_964534785.1 uncultured Desulfobulbaceae bacterium
AGGATAAAATGGACGAAGAGGTAGGTAACGTAGACTCCGTGAGGTGTACCTGAACAGTTATGTTTATTTTTTATCAACCGCAGGTTGCAGATAGCGTAGACTTCGAACTGTTCTGGCTTCTGTCCTCTGCTTTCTGGCTTCTGGTCAGGAAACCGTTAAATCCTCACGAACCTGGGCCCGCGGTCCGCCATGGCCAGATGCCCTCCAGTCACGAATTGGTGCTGATTTTGCCATTTCCTCCTGACGATCGAGACGACCCATCCGGTCATAAATCATCTGCCAGATACATTCAACAGCAGGATTGATCTCACATTCTCCGGCAACCGAGCCGCCGCAGGGGCCGTTCATCAAACTTTTCGCACAACGGGCAATCGGACAGAGACCACCGGTCAAATGGAGGACACAGTCCCCGCAGCCGGCACATTGCTCGCTCCAGACACCCTGTTCAACCGAACCGCCAAAGAAAGTAGTGTTCAGGGCCGGAAAAACATTTTCCGAAGGACGCAAATTGGCAATAAAATTGACTCCAACTCCGCAGGCAGTGGAAACAATGGCATCATATTTACCCTGCCACTGGTCAATCTCATCAAGATACTCGCGATCACATTGGCGAACCAGTGAACCCTCAACTACCTCTATGCCCCGGCCATTCTTTTTCATACCAAGACGAATCAGCGAGGCGAGTATCCCGGCTTCCCGCTCTCCACCGACGGAACATACGGTCACGCATCCCCTGCAAGCCAGCACCAGAACTTTTTTACAACCCTTGATCATCTCCAGTATTTCGGCAAGCGGTTTTCGTTCAGCAATTATCATTATTACACCCGTGATCAGAAGACAGAAAACAGAGGACAGAAGTGGGAATGGGCTGTCCCCTGCCATCTCATGGCGTTTTTCCCAGCGACCCGACTATGGGAGGCGTTACGAAATAAACATTACATTTATGCAAAAGGACTGGGACCCATTTCTCCAATCCGTTCATCCATTTCTCGTCCCGCATCCACAAACTCAGGATGAAGACCGCGGGGAAGATGATACATCGTAACCCTATCAGGTTCCACATCAAGTTCCTGCAGAGCATTACGAACCGCAAGCACCCGCCTGCCAGCCCGCTCACTCCCTTTGACATTATGACATCCATCAGTCGGGCAACCAACCACATATACGCCATCAGCACCGTCTTCAAAAGATTTAAGCAGAGTCAGCTCATCCAACTTGCCGGTACAGACAACTCTATGGACACGAATATTTTGCGGAAAACCAAGTTCCTGAAGTTCTTTTCCCTGGTTAGCACATCCCTGCTGAGAAGTATAATGGCAGGTAAACAATCGGATATCCGGAACAAAACTCATAACATAACTCTCTTTAAAGAATACCTGAATCCTGCAGTTGCCAATTTTGCCGGAGATACTTTGTCGACAGAGGGGCAGGATTCAGGGAATAGTTAAACCGTACAGGCAGCAAGCAGCCGCTCGTCTTCCGTTTCATGCAGATTAATGGCCTTAGCCGGACATTCGGATACGCAAATACCACAGGCACGACACGCCTCAACATCAATAAGTGCATAACCACCAGAATCTATTTTCGGAATTTCCCAGGGACAGACCCGCACACAGGTCAGGCAGGAAACACATAAATCCCGCTGCACTTCTGCGGCTCTACCCTTTTCCACCAATTGAACCGGTGCAACATATTCTTTTTCCACGGCCATGGTGGTTAACTCTCCCATAATATCAGCAAAACTGACATCCTGCGGACAGACAAACACACAGCTTCGACAACCGGAACAATACCAGATTAAATCCGAACCAAGAAGTCGCTCTTCCATCCCCATGCGAATCATGTGAATGAATTTTCGGGGATCAAATTCAGGAATTGCCTGACTGACCGGACAGGCACCACTGCAGCCACCGCAGGAAAAACAGGAGTTAAGATGAGTTCCTCCGGGACGGGACGTAACCTCAGCACTGAAACCTGAATTTGCCTCTTTAAGCATTTTCGACATAGCACACCAGACAGATTTAAAGTTTATTTTTTATAACGGTTCACACATGACAACATGATCAGCCATGACAAGGAATGTATTCAGAATGAACTACAGAGATACAAGCTTACTTAAACAACAAAAAGTATCACCCAAATCCTGCACGCCGATATGAGAAAATAATATATATAAAAGACAGTATGTTATACACAAACCTGCAAGTAAGGCTACTCACCTGTCAGGTGAACATTATTTTTATCATACCATGGTGTCCTTCGGCATTACCAATTGCAGGATTTATGTATCATAAAAAAACACGAAGCTGAAAGGAAATGGCAAACCGGAACCGTTCAGGAAAGGAGCTATACCTGAAACAGGAGCTTTTGTCAAGAATAGAGAAAACATAATGCCCTGTGGGCAGATTGAATGTCGAAGTTAAAATGCATGATCCCGATATGCAAATAAACAGTTTTTGTCATTTACTTCGACATTCGACATTTATCAGGAACAATTCCCACAGAAACTTCGCAGTTTCACTGCTAATTTTCCGATACATTTAAATGCTTTTTCGTCACGGATTGATTCAGGTCTTAAGTCTTAAATAAAGCCGGAACAATATGATGCCGATTAAGGAGCTTGTAAAAATCTGTCCGGTTGCGATGGGCAATCCTTGCCGCCTGAGAGACATTACCACGGGTAACCTGAAGAAGCTGAATCAGATACTGCTGTTCAAATTGTCGTCGTGCTTCAGCAAGGGGAAGGATTTTTCGCTGGTGCTGCTTGATGGCATCATGAAGCAATTCTTCAGGAATCAGAGGTGTGGTGGACAGGGCAAGAGCAT
>CAZHPX010000265.1:0-2818 GCA_964534785.1 uncultured Desulfobulbaceae bacterium
GTACTGATGTAACTGTCCACAGGGCACTGAGCACCGGATTCAGGAATATCAAAGGAGCAACATATGGCTGTTATCCTGCCTGTAAAAAACAAGGGTGAATATACCGTCCGCCCAGATAAAATTATTTGTCTTGGTTTAAATTATCTTGAACATATCAAAGAGTCCGGGTCGGTAAACGTCCAGAATTTCATCAATGAAATCCCGGTCGAGCCAGTCCTCTTTGCCAAGACCCCAAATGTCCTGATCAGCGGCGGAGAACCGATAATCCTGCCCGCCATGTTGAATAGTTATAACTTTGATAATTGCCGTACCGACTACGAAGGGGAACTGGCGATTATTATAAAGAACAGAATTAAAGATATTCCGAAAGACGAGATATTATCCCATGTTCTGGGGTTTACCTGTTTCAATGATGTCAGTCAACGAAATTTCCAGCGAAATGACAAATCCGGCTGGTTCCGGGGGAAATCATTGGATACCTTTGGTCCGATCGGTCCGGTAATTGTAACCCCGGAAGATATCGGCGATCCCCAAAACCTCTCTATCCGGACCAAACTGAACAACCGGGTTGTCCAGGACTCCAATACCGGCAAAATGATATTTTCCATCCCGGAAATCATCAGTTTTGTTTGCCGTAATTTCACCCTTGAACCCGGTGATATCATCTCCACCGGAACACCGGGCGGGGTCGGGCCGCTCCAGGCCGGTGATGTGGTTGAAATTGAGATTGAAGGAATCGGAATTCTTCGCAATCCGGTTTCAGTTGAAAGATGACTGGAAACAGGTTACAGGCAACCTGTTTCCACATTTATAAACCCTAAATCTGGAACCCGGAATCTAAAAAATCGCCCGTACCGCCCCTTTATCAGCAGAAGTTGCAAAATGAGCATAAGCCTTAAGAGCCGGGGAAATTATCCGTTCCCGGTTGGGGGTAAAGGCTTTATCCCCTTTTGCTTTTTCCTCTCCACGGCGTCGTCCAAACTCCTCATCGCTGATCAGCAGGTTGATACTTCTTTCCGGAATATTGATGTCCACCGGGTCTCCATTCCTGACCAGGGCAATGGCACCGCCGCTGGCGGCTTCAGGGGAGACATGACCAATGGAAAGCCCTGATGTCCCGCCGGAAAAACGACCATCAGTAACAAGGGCACATTCAGTACCAAGATGAATAGATTTGAGATAAGATGTGGGATAAAGCATTTCCTGCATGCCGGGGCCGCCTTTTGGTCCCTCGTAAATAATGAAAATCACATGTCCGGCCTTAACCTCATTGTTAAGTATGGCGGTACAGGCATCATCCTGGGAATGAAAGACTATGGCTGTCCCTTTAAAGTGGAGAATATCAGGGTCCACCCCTGCGGTTTTAACGATGCATCCCTTCCCGGCAACATTCCCATGCAGTACTGCCAGACCACCATCTTTTGAGTAACAATTTTCCAGGTCGCGAATACAACCATTTTGCCGGTCTTTATCCAGTTCCGGATACGAGGTTGCCTGGGAAGCCATAACCAGGTTTCTCCCTTTACGGCCAGGGGCACTGCTGTATATGTCAATTGCTTCCCGACATACGGTATCCTCCATGATATCATAAGCTGCAAGGGCCTCCCCAAGAGTCATACCGTCTGCCCGACGGACAGAGGTGTCGACGAGAGCAGCCCGGTTAAGTTCGGCAAGAATGGCCAGTACCCCGCCGGCACGATTGACATCTTCTATATGGTAGGACGAAGAAGGAGCAACCTTGCACAGGTTCGGTACCTGACGGGAAATCCGGTCAATGTCTTTCATGGTGAAATCGGCTCCACCCTCATGGGCAATGGCGAGGACATGAAGAACCGTATTGGTGGAACCGCCCATGGCAACATCAAGAGCCATGGCGTTTTCAAAGGCCGCTTTTGAGGCAATTGAACGAGGCAGAACGGAGTCATCATCCCTGTCATACCATGCCCTGCACATCTCAACTATTCTGCCAGCCCCCTTAACGAACAACTCTTTACGGTTTATATGGGTGGCAACCACAGTACCGTTACCGGGCAAAGCCAGACCTAATGCCTCATTGAGACAGTTCATGGAGTTGGCAGTGAACATCCCCGAACAGGAGCCGCAGGTCGGGCAGGCAATCTTCTCTATGGCTGCAATCTCCTCATCGCTTGCCGAACTGTCACCGGCAAGCACCATGGCATCAACAAGATCATAGGATTTATTATTCATCCTGCCGGCTTCCATGGGGCCGCCTGAGACAAAAACAGCCGGAATATTAAGGCGCATGGCAGCCATCAACATCCCGGGAGTAATCTTGTCACAGTTGGAGATACAGATCATACCATCTATCGTGTGGGCGTTGATCATATATTCCACCGAATCGGCAATCACCTCCCGGGAAGGCAGAGAGTAGAGCATACCATCATGGCCCATGGCAATCCCATCATCTATGGCAATGGTATTAAATTCAGGAGCAAAACATCCATGTTTCTCAATGATTTGTTTTACCTGTTGTCCTATGGTATGAAGATGAACATGACCGGGAACCATCTGGGTGAACGAATTCACTACGGCAATTACCGGCTTGTTCATCTGGGCCTCGGTCATGCCGTTTGCCCGCCAGAGGGCACGGGCTCCTGCCATGCGTCTCCCTTTAGTTGTTGTTGAGCTGCGAAGTGCTGGTGCCATGTTTTTCTCCGGTTGATTTTATTTAGTTAAAAAGAAAGTAAGAAAGGATAATAAAGATTTTTATTCTTTTAAACTTGTTTTTTTTTTATCGTTTAGAGATACTAACTTATATGTAATTTTTTTTCATGTATTCTCTTTTCGTTATTATCTA
>CAZHPX010000266.1:0-1311 GCA_964534785.1 uncultured Desulfobulbaceae bacterium
TTCGTTATTTTTTGTACACATCCCCTCGAAAGCCGCATGACAGTTTCATCTTCACTACTCCTTTGCAAGTCTTCCAAAAAAGAAAGAGCCGTATCCAGTTTTTCCAGGGGCATATGGTTGATGGTGTCGTGAATTTTGTCTCTTGTTTCTGTAGAACCCATGATTTTCTCCATTGTTTAAATATCTATCAACTCCAGACCCCGGCAATCTCCTCTCCACATTTACCGCAACAACCGTTCTCCAATCCATTTCGCCTTATACTGAAACCATAACGGACAATCAACTCTTCTCCACATTGCGGACAAAAGGTGTTCTCTCCTCCTTCACCAGGAACATTACCCTCATAAATATAATCCAGACCTTCCTCCATCCCGATTTCCCTGGCCCTACGCAAAGTTGATATGGGCGTAGGCATCCGATCGGTCATCCTGTAAGTGGGACGAAATGCACTGACATGCCAGGGGATGGCAGGAGAAACCGAATAAATAAATCTGGCAATATCCCGCAACTCCTGCACAGAATCGTTCAAACCGGGGATAATCAAAGTGGTAACCTCCACCCAGACACCCAGCTCATACATGAGCCTGACATTATCAAGCACCGGCTCCAACCTGGCCTTGCAGATTTTTCTGTAAAAATCATCAGAAAAAGCCTTAACATCAATATTAATACCATCAAGAACTGGACTTATATGGCGGGTAACTTCAGGAGTCATGAAACCGTTACTGACAAAAATATTTTTCAAGCCCCGTTCATGAGCCATGAGCGAACAGTCATAAGCAAATTCATAAAAGATTGTCGGCTCCACATAAGTATAACAGATACTGGTACACCCGGTTCTCAAGGCATCATCAACCACGGCTGCCACTGTCCGTTTACAACCAGCTATTTGACCATGGTGAACATGCGGATATTGGGAAATATCGTAGTTCTGGCAGTGAAGACAACGAAAATTACAACCAACAGTGGCGATGGAATGGGCCATACTGCCGGGCAAAAAATTAAACAGAGGTTTTTTCTCAACGGGATCTACATGCTCAGCAATCAAATAACCATAAACAAGACTATAGAGTATCCCGTCCCTGTTTTCACGCACCCCGCAGATGCCGCATTTACCTTCTTTTATGTGACAACGATGACAGCACAGCCCGCAGACACAAACTCCATCACGCCCTTGTCCGGATTGGTAAAACAATGCCTCTTTCATGATAATATTCCCCCTTTTCCCCGGACATGTTTTTGTGAAAATCAGGATTTAGTTGTCCCTCTTTATAAAAAATACTATGCTTAGTTGTTGGCTTATCAGAAGCC
>CAZHPX010000266.1:1321-2813 GCA_964534785.1 uncultured Desulfobulbaceae bacterium
CAGAAGCCAGAAGACAGAAATAAAAACCGGTATTTACCCGGGCAAACATTTATCTTCAATTATGCTGAAAATATATATCTTCCTCTCAACCCTGTCATTTTTTATTTTTCTGCCGATTATCATCATATTTTCCCTGCTGAAAAAAAAATACAGGAACCGGTTTTTCCAGAAAGCAGGTTTTTTTCCCCACAACCTCTCAACAAAACAACCGGCCCCGGATAGACCAATAATCTGGATACATGCACTTTCCGTAGGTGAAGTAACCTCTGCTCTGCCCCTGATCAGAGGATTACGACATAAATTTCCCAAGAGTATTATCTATTTTTCAACAACCACCGGGACCGGCAGAAAAACTGCTCAGCAGACAGCCGCGTCCATGGTTGACAGTATTTTTTACAGCCCTTTTGATATATATTTTGCTGTTAACCGTTTTATAAAAAAAATAAACCCATCTCTTTTCATCCTCATAGAAACCGACTTCTGGCCATGCTGGCTTTACAGTTTGCAACAGCATTCCATTCCCTGCCTGCTTGCCAATGGCAGATGTTCTCAAAAATCTTTTGCCACTTACCAGCGGTTTTCTCCTCTCTTTGGCCCCATGTTTAACTGCTTCAGTATCCTTGCCATGCAGACCAGGAGCGATGCCGATAATATTAAATTACTGGGAATTGATGAAAAAAAAATTATTTGCCCCGGCAACCTGAAGTTTGATGCTGCCCTCCGGGATACCCCCCAGGCATCAGAATTATCCAGAACAGAACTTGGCTTGCCGAAAAGCCGCCCCTTATTGATATGCGGTTCAACCCATAATGGAGAAGAAGAAATTATTTTCCAGGCATACCAGGAACTGATCAACAACCATCCTGAACTTATTCTCATGATTGCCCCGCGGGATATCAACAGGACCAGAATAATTATAAAGCTGGCTGATAAATACAACTTTAAAGTTATGAGGAGAACACAATCAGACCAGATAACAATGAAAAATCATATCTACATTCTGGATACTCTCGGAGAACTTTTCCCCTGCTACCGCCTCGCAGATATATGTTTTATCGGCGGTTCTCTGGTTCCAGCCGGTGGGCATAACCCCCTTGAGGCGGCAAGTGCATCTTTACCTGTATTATTTGGCCCGCACATGGAAGATTTTTCCGAGATCAGTAATAATCTTGTTGAGGCCGGCGGAGCAATGATTGTTCATGATGACGAAGAACTTGCAAGAGAGGTATCCCTTCTTCTCGAAGACAAAAACAAAGCGGGAAAGATGGGAAAAGCGGCACAACAACAGGTTACACCCCGGCAGGGAGTTGTTGAAAAATATGAGGATATCATCACCGGGTTACTGGGTTCTTCAGAGGGTAAATATTTACAATGCAGTGGTTTTGGTAGTACTCATAGCATAAACCGAATATTTACTAATCAGGTAAGAGTGTGAACTTTTTAAAGCGGATTTTTCCAATGATAAAACCTTCTGGCTGTGTTTGTAATGCTT
>CAZHPX010000267.1:0-2786 GCA_964534785.1 uncultured Desulfobulbaceae bacterium
TCAGTTTTGTCTTTCAAGTACTGAGGCCGTACACAGGTCTGAGTGCCGGATGCGGTTGAGGCGAATCGGACGAAAATGGGGTGATATTTGGACATTTACGACAACGCTTTTCGTATTCTCTCCATACCCCGCTCCACATTCTGGGACGAATTAAAGGCAGAAAGACGGATAAATCCCTGGCCGCATTTACCAAAACCGGCTCCCGGTGTACAGACCACCCCGGTTTCATTAAGGAGCATATCAAAAAACTCCCACGAGTCCCTATTTCCCCATATCCAGATATAAGGGGAGTTGGTTCCGCCCGCGTAATCAAAGCCAAGCTCGCCGATTACTCTAACAATAAGAGCAGCATTTTTCAGATAATAGCTGACCAGTTCTCTTACCTGCTCTTGCCCTTCTTCAGAATATACAGCCTCAGCAGCCCGCTGGACAGGATAGGAAACCCCGTTAAACTTGGTACAATGACGACGGTTCCAGAGCAAGTGCAGAGATTGAGTCTTACCCGCCTGGTCATAGGCCATACAATCTTTGGGTACAACCGTATAAGCACAGCGGGTCCCGGTAAAACCTGCGTTTTTGGAAAAACTGCGAAACTCAATGGCAACCTCCCTTGCCCCGGCAATTTCATAAATGGAACGAGGCAGAGAATCATCACGGATAAATGCCTCATAGGCGGCATCAAAGAGGATAAGTGCCTTGTTTTCCTTTGCGTAATCCACCCACGCCTGCAACTGCTCTTTGCTTGCAGTAGCTCCGGTGGGGTTGTTGGGAAAGCAGAGATAGATGAGATCAACCGGTTCTGCCGGCAGTTCCGGAATAAAATTATTTTCCCGGACAGAATCAAGATAAACCAAACCCTGATAACGGCCATCGACAAATACTCCAGTGCGGCCAGCCATAACATTGGTATCGAGATATACCGGATAAACCGGATCTGGAATGGCAATCTTTGCATCTATGGAAAATATCTCCTGAATATTGCCGGTATCACATTTTGCCCCGTCTGAGACAAAGATTTCATCTGCGTTTACCTCAGCTCCTCTATCCTGAAAATCGTTTTTTGCAATGACCTCGCGAAGAAACCCGTATCCCTGCTCCGGGCCATAACCATGAAAACCACTCTCACCCGCCATCTCGTCGATGGCTTTATGAAAGGCCTTTATACATGCCTCCGGTAATGGTTTGGTCACATCACCGATACCCATTTTGATCACATCCATATCAGGATGCTGTTTCTCAAATGAAGCCACTCTTTTGGCAATGTCTGAAAAGAGATAAGAGGCCTGTAGTTTTAGATAATTCTCGTTAATTGTCAGCATTTTTTTGTCTTTTGTTTTTTTTTATTAAATAACGGTTGAACAACCTGGTCATTACTCATATTGCTTATTGGTTTTCTTCCAGAGCCAGTTCAATCAGCCTGTCAAGAAGGGCGGAAAAATCAAGACCATAAACAGAAGCCGCCAGGGGCAGAAGGCTGGTCGGGGTCATGCCGGGAATTGTATTGGTCTCCAGGATGATGATATTATTTTCAGAATCAATAATCATATCGGTTCTTGAATATCCCTTAAGCTGCAATGCTTTATGGGCAGTAATTCCGCAGCGATACGCCTCTTCCCTGACAGCTTCATCCACCACAGCCGGGCAGATTTCATTTGTTGCCCCTTTCTGATACTTAGCGGTATAATCAAAAAAATCGAAACTCTCATCAGGAATAATCTCAATCAGGGGCAGAGGCTCCAGAATTTTATTACCAATCACCCCCACAGTGATCTCCCGTCCCTGGATAAACTCTTCCACCATTACCTCATTATAGTGGCGGAACCCTTTTGCAAGAGCAGCGGGCAGTTCTTCAGGCTCCCTGACAATGGACATCCCCAGGGAAGAACCCTCGCTTACCGGTTTCACCACCAGCGGCACATTCAACCTGGCAATTATCCGCTCGCATTCATGTTTATCATGACCGCCCGCCATCAGCCAGTCCGCCACCGGCAGACCATGCTGACGATAAATATTTTTGGCAAGATTCTTATCCATGGCAATGGCACTGCCGAGAATACCTGAACCTTGATAGGGAATGCCAAGCAGCTCAAGAAATCCCTGGATGGAACCATCCTCCCCGCCAGCTCCGTGGAGAAGGATAAACGCCACATCAATATTATCTGCATCGCAGACAAGCCGGGCAAGATCGGTGGCCGGATCATAACGGGTAATTAGATACTTTTCATAATCAAGAGCCCTTATCGCCTCCTCTGCACCCATCAGGGAAACCTCCCGTTCCCCTGAGGTCCCTCCGGCTATTAGAGCCAACCGTATTCTACCCATTATACTCCAGATTAAGATATTTCAGTGAATTTTAAAAATAATGTCTTTACACACTCGTTTTGCATGAGTGCAGATCATTACTTGCCCCATAGTAAGAGTTTGCTGTAAATATTTCAACGCAGCCCATGGAAGTTAGTATTGATTTACCAGCAACCCGAATATTTACGGGCTGATGGTGTTCTTCCCAAAAGTTCCGCGTATTTAATAATCTCTTGGTTTCAAGGATGCATCTTTCCAAACGGCATCGTACCGTAAAGACTGAATGCCACCAAAAGTTGTTTGCGAGTCCAGCCAATCCTACCTGGCATACGATATACCTTTTGGAACATAATGCCCTGCGGGCAGATATTCTCCCGATATATAAAAACAGCGGGGTAAACCATTACTTACATTGCACGCCGGAACCGGGGCTTTAGCCCCGATAGGCACTTCTGCGGGGCTAAAGCCCCGGTTCCATCGGTATT
>CAZHPX010000268.1:0-2780 GCA_964534785.1 uncultured Desulfobulbaceae bacterium
TAAAAAATAAAACTGATGATAACATAAAAAGCAAAGATTATCTACTCAAGGATTTTCAAATATTTTTTCAGTTACGAGGTAAAGATATATGTTCAATTTAACAATGGGAAAAAAGATCATTCTCTCGGCTTTAATCCCCCTTCTTGTTCTGGGAATAACCTCCATCCTGCTTGGCAATTCTGCCCTGAAGGAAATGGGGAAACAGGAAATTGCACATGTTTCAGAACAAATCCTTGAAGATTCCAAGGCTAAGATTCATCAGCTAACTAACATAACGATGGGGATAATGGAAAATAAATATAATCTCATTCATCATCAGGACACATCCTTAAATCCTGTAGCACTCAAGATGGAGGATGTAATCGATGCCAGTGTGGCCATTCTGGAAGATATCCATAATCGGGACGACCTTTATGAAGAAGAAAAAGAAGAAATGGCCAAATCAATTATCAAGGCCATGCGTTATGAAGATGATAAAGGTTATCTATTTATCACGGATATGCATTCCAGGATGCTGATGCACCCGGTAAAACCAAGACTTAATGGTCGAAGTTTTTCAGAAACCAAGGATATTAACGGAGTGTACTTTATTAATGAAATGGTTGAGGTCTGCCGCAGAAACGGGGGAGGAACCGTCAGTTATTACTGGCCCAAACCGGGCAAGAACGAACCGACCGCCAAAATTTCTTATGTCAGGCTCTTTGAACCTTGGGGCTGGGTAATCGGTACCGGGATGCATGTGGATGAAGTAGAGCAAAAAATTAAAAATGATGCCATCAAAACGATTAGTGGTCTTCGATATGGAGATAAAAATTATTTCTTTATCATTGACACAAATGCCCGGATGGTTGACCATCCCATAAAACCGGAATTGAACGGCAGGGATATGTCTGCGGTTGCCGATAAAAACGGGGTCAGGCTGTTTAGTGAGATGACAAGAATTACCAGGGAAAAGGGGGAAGGATATGTCAAGTATACCTGGTATAACCCCGCGACCAACAGGGAAGAAGAAAAAATATCTTTCGTAAAGTTGTTTAAACCCTGGGGGCTGATCATTGGCACCGGTGTTTATCTTGGTGCAATTGAGGATCATGTCAAGGAAATAGAAAGGGAAGTAGAGGAAAATCTTGCAGAGAATGTGAGCAAAAACCTGCTTGTTATTGCCCTGATCATGGGACTATCCTTTATTGCCATCCTCTTTGTTGTCAGACAGATAACCAGGCCCCTGACCAGCACATCTACCATACTTAAAGACATTGCCGAAGGAGAAGGAGATCTTACTCGGCGGGTACCGATCAAGAACAAGGATGAAATTGGTACACTTGGCAGGTGGTTCAATAACTTTGTGGAAAAGCTCCAGGAAATTATCAAAAATATAGGCAACCAGAGTGAGAAGGTGAACGACTCTGCCCATGAGCTTGGTACTATTGCCGGAAACATGTCAATCCAAGCCGGGGAAACAGCAAATAGAGCAACCACGGTTGCCACGGCAGCGGAAGAGATGAGTGTAAACATGAGCAATGTCTCGACCACCATGGAGCAGACCGCCGGTAATGTCGAGATGGTTGCTGTCGCCATCCAGGAGATGACGGCAAGCATTCAGGAAATAGCTGAAAACGCTGAAAAGGCAAGGGATGTAACCGGCAAGGCTGTTATCCAGACAGGAAAGACCTCAGAACAGGTCGGTAACCTTGGTAATGCAGCAAGGGAAATAGGCAAGGTAGTTGAGGCTATTACCGAAATATCCAACCAGATTGACCTGCTGGCCTTGAACGCCACCATTGAAGCCGCCAGGGCCGGGGATGCCGGCAAAGGATTTGCCGTGGTTGCCAACGAAATAAAGGAGCTTGCCAAACAAGTCGCCGAGGCAACCTCTGAAATTAAGGGTAGCATCTCCTCCATCCAGAAAACCACAGAGGTAACAGTCCGGGAAATCAAAATGATAACCAAGGTGGTAAATGAAAATAACGACATTACCGAAACAATCGCCTCGGCGGTGGAAGAGCAATCCGTTATTGCCTCCGAGATATCAGGCAATTTGGAACAGGTGGTTGGTGGTATCCAGGAAGTCAACGAGAATGTATCCCAGAGTTCCACAGTTGCCCAGGAAATCGCCAGGGATATTGCCGAGGTTAATACCGCCTCCGGTGAACTCAGCAGTTATGCCGGTGATCTTGGTAACAGTGCAGACAGCCTGCAAAAAGTAGCTAACAACCTGGTTGCTAAGGTTAAACTGTTTAAGGTTTAACAGTTATCATAGGCGAAAGAGTACCATCGCTCTGCGGTAGTACCTTCCGCCTTCCGACCTGTGCCCTGCGACGAGAGGCAAAAAAAAAGGGTCATGCTTTCACAATTTGATTTCAAGGTGTTTAAAAGCAGAATAAAAGAAAGGTTCTAAAGTATTTTGGATAACGCTTACAGAGACACCTCTCCGCATTGACCACTCCACTTATCTGTTTTTTGTATTTTTGGATTATACAGACCTCGTAAACATAGCTTAAAATCGTACTATTTTTTGGATACATCACGTTGGTTCCGGTGTTGTAAAAAGTTTTCAGTTATCAGTTTTCAGTAACTGAAAACTGATAACTCAGGTCGGAAATTGTCCAATTTATGTGCATGTATCGGAAAATTAAAGTTTCTGTGGTAATCATTTCTGGGGTGCAATACGAAAAAGTGATGAATTAACTGATGAGCAGTGGCACTAGTACATAGTATAATCTAAAGTTTCGGATAAAGTCGCTTTAGCTTAATGCGAGCATCATCTGTCTTGAATTGCC
>CAZHPX010000269.1:0-2768 GCA_964534785.1 uncultured Desulfobulbaceae bacterium
AGCATTATTTTTTCACGTAGGGGCTTGAGAAGAATTTCCTGTTCCTTACCGGCACCAGCCATCTGAAGGAAATCTTCAGTGGCTTCCTCCCTTAAGACATCGATAATATCATCAACAGTTACAATACCGACAAGCTTAAAGGTAGCATCGACCACAGGAACCGCAAGAAGATTATACTGGGAGACCACATGGGCGACCGCTTCCTGGTCTGTATCCGTGGTTACGGAAATAACTCCGGTATTCATGATATTTTGCAGTTTGCGGCGCATGGGATGCAGCAACAGTTCCCGTAAAGAAAGTACTCCGGCCAACTGCCCGTCTCCATGGGTAATATAGAGATAAAACACCATCTCTTTTTCTTCGCTTCGTTTCTGGAGCTTTTTTATTGTCTCTTCAACCGTGAGATTTTCATCAAGGTACATGAAATCAGGTGACATAATTCCACCTGCTGTCTGCGGATCATACTTGAGCAGCTCCTCAACTTCCTGCCGGTCGGCAGCATCCATGCTGGCTCTGATTTCAGCAGCGACTTCATCAGGAAGAGCTTCAAGGATATCTGCGGCATCATCAGATGCCATTTTGGTGACAATATCCGCCATGAACTCCGGAGACAGGTCAGCGACAATATCCACCATGATCGAGATGTCTAATTCACTTAAAAAATCAGCAACAACATCTGTCTCACCAACAACCTGAAATATATCTTTTCGTTCATCAATGCCAAGAGAACGAAAAACCCAGGCCAGATCAGCCGGATGAGTTTTGCCGATAAGTTTCTTGATATTGCCGGTTGCTCCACGACGATGAAGACGCCTGAGGGTATCAAATAATACTTTCCCCTCAAAACCGATCATCTCTCTTTTAGGTGTTTTTTCCATTACTTACCTTAAAACAGTATAAATGCTTGGTTTTATGTTTTTATTTAAAAAATGTTTAATGATGCCCCTATTTCATACAATATGTAGTTGTTGCATAACTTTTCAATAGCCGGTGAGTGCCGGAAGGGCAAAGTCATCTGAGGATCGGTGGTAATCAGAAAAGATTAAAACAGTCCTGATTTCAAGGTAAGAAAACACAGGAAAAAACCAAAAGCCATGGAAAATATCCCCATCACACGCAACTGCCCGGGCCGCATCTCTAATAACTGCTTGAGCCATCTCTGCATGGCTTCCGGAGAGGCAGCATAAGGCAGCCCCTCAAGTATAAAAATCAATCCAACAAGGGTGAGAAAAAATTCCATGGAATCCGGTAACCAAAAATAAAATCAATCTTAACTTCATGCCCGTTTCAAAGGGCAGAAACATATTACACAACATAACCCGTTCACCATAGGTGCTGATTTACGGAACACTCAGGCATGTAAGTGCTTACCAATGCTTCACGGAGTCTACACTTACCACAGCCATAATACTGCCACCATAAACTTATTGACAACATTTAATAAAAAAAAGTAAGTTAAATTGCAAGATACAAGTTGCCTCCTGCAGAATCAGGAGTTAAGCCACCATACCCTGAATGTATCGGAAAATTACATTTTTTAAGATTTATAATTAACAGGGATTTTATTTTGGCCAAAGAAAATTATATTCCTTCTCATAAAACCATAATCAAAAAGACAATGTCAAAATATAGTGAAGCCGGGGTTGATATAGACAAAGGCAATGAGTTTATTTCCCGTATTAAAAAGATTGCCGGCGAGACCCACGGAAGGGGAGTTATCGGGGATATAGGCGGTTTTTCCGGACTTTATGCCATAGGAAATGCCGGATATAAAGACCCGGTGCTTATTTCTTCCACCGATGGTGTCGGCACCAAACTCATGGTGGCCAAGCTCTGCAACAGGCATGATACCATAGGTATTGACCTGGTCGCCATGTGTGTCAACGATGTTGTGGTGAGCGGAGCCAAACCCCTTTTCTTCCTTGATTATTTTGCCGTCTCCAAACTTGACTTGAATATGGCAACGGATGTGGTCAAGGGGATTGTAGAGGGATGCAAACAGGCAAAATGTGCCTTGATCGGAGGAGAAACTGCGGAAATGCCGGGGTTATATCAGCCGGGCGATTATGATCTTGCCGGTTTTGTTGTCGGGATGGTTGAAAGAAATAAAATCATTGATGGCAGCGATATCCGGGTCAGCGATAAAATTATCGGTCTTGCATCATCTGGTCTTCATTCCAATGGATACTCTCTCGTAAGAAAAATTTTCTTTGATGAAGCAGGGTTGTCAGCAGGCGATCATCTTGAAGAACTTAATTGCAGCGTAGGGGAAGAGCTACTCAAACCAACCAGGATTTATGTGAAAAGCATATTAGCAGTGTTACGAAATCACACCATAAACGGCTTGATTCATAACACAGGCGGCGGGTTCGTCGATAATATACCGAGAATCCTGCCGGGAAACACCAGGGCTGTTATCAACAAGGGATCATGGGATATCCCTCCGGTTTTTTCTTATCTTCAGAAAGAGGGGAAAATCCCGGAAAAAGAGATGTACCGTACCTTTAACATGGGGATTGGTATGCTGGTAGTCGTTCACGAAGAGGAAGTGGATGATATCCTTCAGCAGTTTACAGCGTTGGGAGAGACTCCTTTTGTCATAGGAGAGATTCAATTTGCCGGACAAAAGGATGAGGAGCGGGTTGTTTTTAAGTGAGTTTCCTCCCCCTGAATTTGACCTGAGATTTTTAAAGAAGGGGCAGCTTTTTAAAAAAGCTGCCCCGCAGAGGAGGATTTTATTATTTTATAATTTAAAGCCTATACAGCCC
>CAZHPX010000270.1:0-2767 GCA_964534785.1 uncultured Desulfobulbaceae bacterium
TAAAAAATTAATAAGTTACGCTGTCTTCTGCGAAGAACGTTGGGACAGCAGTGAAGCTTGATGATTTAAAAATCAAAGTTTCTGTGGGAAGTATTCTCGTCTACAATATTTTTTTCTGCCCGAATGGTATTTTTTCAACAATTTATCTTATTTTGTATCTTGCCTCTCTGGCCAACATATATTCAATAAAATATTATAATCTTGTTCTGGAAAATAAAAGTTTTCTTGTCTATGTTCACCTGTGCATGTTCTTATGCAGACAGGGACGACCCATGGACAGGTACTGTGTATTCTCATTTACCTGAATCCGTGACGAAAAAGGTTTAATATTTATACAGCATATCAAAAATTCGTTATCCTGGACAATCTTTTATCTACCGGGAAGGTGTTGCTCAATTATGCCGCCCTTTCGGAATGTCAACCTGCGTTGCATCTGAACAGTTATCAGTCCGATGATTGTGCAGCTTTTTTAAACTCGCTGAATAGTTGCCATATAACATACATATGTTGATATTATCGAAGAAAATTTAAACCGTACAATTATGCAGACATATCTGCATAGTGAAGTGTTTTTGAACAGTTGCATTTTTAAAATGACCTGAATGGAGGAACAGCCGGTCAATGAATCCAAATGAATTTAAAAATAAAAAAATTAAGGAACTTGTCGCTCTCGCCGCCTCTTTGCATATAGAGGGGTGTTCCACCATGCGCAGGCAGGAGTTAATCTTTGCTATTTTGAAGGCTAAAGCTGATGATACCGGGCAACTCAAGGGTAGTGGTGTGCTGGAGGTTCTTCAGGACGGATTTGGTTTTTTACGGGCCCCGGATTATAATTATCTGCCCGGGCCTGATGATATCTATGTTTCACCATCCCAGATCAGACGGCTCAACCTGCGTACCGGCGATACAGTTGAGGGTGAAGTTCGTTCTCCTAAGGATAATGAGCGCTACTTTGCCCTTCTGAAAGTGGACAGCATTAACTTTGAACCACCTGCGGCCACCAAGAATAAAACCAATTTTGTTAATCTGACCCCGCTTTATCCGGAAGAAAGGATAAATCTTGAAATTCAGGCCAATAATTTTTCCACCAGAGTCCTCAATCTTGCCGCTCCGCTGGGCAAGGGGCAGCGGGGGTTGATTGTGGCCCCGCCAAGAACCGGGAAGACGGTGCTTATGCAGAAGATTGCCAACTCCATCGTTCATAATCACAAGGAAATTAAGTTAATTGTTTTGCTGATTGATGAGAGACCGGAAGAAGTCACTGATATGCGCCGCAATGTTGATGCCGAGGTTGTAAGTTCCACCTTTGATGAACCTCCGCAAAGACATATTCAGGTTGCGGAAATGGTTATTGAAAAAGCCAAGAGACTGGTTGAACATCGTCATGATGTGGTTATTCTTCTTGACTCCATTACCAGGCTGGCAAGAGCATATAATACCGTAACCCCGGCTTCCGGCAAGATTCTTTCCGGTGGTGTTGAGGCCAATGCTCTTCATCGTCCCAAACGGTTTTTTGGTGCTGCCCGTAATGTGGAGGAAGGCGGCAGCCTGACTATCCTGGCAACGGCCTTGATTGACACAGGCAGCCGGATGGACGAGGTTATTTTTGAGGAGTTCAAGGGAACAGGAAATATGGAGATTGTTTTAGATCGGAAAATGGCGGACAGGCGCATTTATCCGGCCATCGATATGCAGAAATCCGGTACCCGTAAGGAAGATTTATTAGTGAGTGCGGATGAGCTGAACAGGATATGGATATTACGCAAGATATTGTCATCCATGAATCCGGGTGCTGCCATGGAATTTTTGCTTGATCGAATGCGTCAAACCAAGGACAATGCGGAATTTTTTGCATCCATGAACCGATAGGGTGATTTTTTGCTTTAAAAAGATAGCGGATATGATTATAGTACCTCCTCTTTTTTGAGATTATTTTTTATCTGTAAAGTTTTTTCTGCCCAAAGGGCATTTCGTTCAATGTGAAGTTTGAAAATGTGGAGTAATAAATAATGAAAGCTGATATTCATCCCGAATACCATCAAATCAAGGCAGTTTGTGCCTGTGGTAATGAAGTGGAATTTGGTTCCGTTAACAGTGAAATGAAGGTTGAAATCTGTTCAGCCTGCCATCCTTTTTTTACCGGTAAGCAAAAGTTGATTGACACAGCCGGACGAATTGAAAAATTCAATAAAAAGTACGCTAAGTTTAACAAGAAAAGCGACAACTGATTTATTTTGTTAAACCCATATTATTGCATGTATTGCATGGTATATGTTCAATAATATGGGTTTTTGTTTCTGTTCTTTTAGTATCTTCTCTTTCTCTCGGGTTCTTCTTCGTTTCAGTCATATAAAAGTTATCCATCATGTTTGAAAATCTGTCTGATATCAATGAAAAACGGGAAACTCTTGAAATGCAGCTTTCTGACCATGAGCTTGTCAAGGATCAGCGG
This sequence comes from uncultured Desulfobulbaceae bacterium, assembly GCA_964534785.1. Taxonomy (GTDB): domain Bacteria; phylum Desulfobacterota; class Desulfobulbia; order Desulfobulbales; family Desulfobulbaceae; genus DRLX01. The sequence goes on from CAZHPX010000270.1 coordinate 2,453, forward strand.
CATTACCAGAAGGTTGTCCGTAAACACTCTCATGTGGCAAAGCTGAGTGATTTATACAATCGGTACAAGGCGGTATGTCAGGATTTAAAGGATAACCGGGAGCTGATTCAGAACGAAGAACAGGAACCGGAACTGGCGGAACTGGCCAGGGAAGAACTGAAAGGGCTGGGCGAGCAGAAAAACAGCCTTGAGGAGGATATTCGTATTCTTCTGCTTCCCCGTGATCCCAACGATGAAAAAAATACTCTTCTTGAGATCAGGGCCGGTACCGGTGGTGATGAAGCGGCCCTTTTTGTCGCTGATCTGTTTCGGATG
>CAZHPX010000271.1:0-2763 GCA_964534785.1 uncultured Desulfobulbaceae bacterium
ATTGCAGTGGTACATCACGGCAGCTTTGGTACCTATAAAAACCGGGAAACTTCAGATATTGATAAATAAGCTGATCCTAACAATTTTCAATGCTTTTTCGTCACGGATTCAGGATTATGTTCTTCTCTTGTTATGCCGCTCTGCTCTCGTTATGCCGCTCTGCGGTATAACGTATTTCATGGTGCTCTGCACCTGCCAATTCAGGTACAGGGTTAAAAGTGTGCAGATCCACACATAAGCATGTAACACCGCAGGGGAGATGCTACGAGCACATAATTGAGTATCAATTCATTTGCGATGAACTATAGTTACATATAGATTGACTGTGATATTTTTTAAATAACTAAGGAGTTGTATTATGGTGGAGATTATCGAATCAGCAGAGTCAAAACAAAAACTCAATGTATTAAAGGGTAAAATGCTTGCCTTGAAGGAGCATCTTTGACTTGGATGGTAAGCAGGAGATGATTGACAGGCTGGAATCACAGACCCTGGAACCGGGGTTCTGGGATGACCAGCATCAGGCCCGGAAAGTCCAGAAGGAACTTGGTCAGTTGCAGGATGTTGTTACGGTCTGGGAGAAGAATTTTGAGGCCCTTGAAGATGCAGAAATGCTTCTTGACATGGCTCTTGAAGAGCAGGATCAGGATACCTACATGGAAGTAGCTGCCAGTCTTTATGATCTTTCCGTACGGATTGACCTGGTTGAGCTTGAGTGTATGTTCTCCGGTGAGCATGATAACTGTAACGGTATTCTTACCATCCATGCCGGGGCAGGCGGAACTGAGGCTCAGGACTGGGTGCAGATGCTGATGCGTATGTATCTGCGTTGGGCGGAGGAGAAGGGGTTTAAGAGCGACATCCTTGATTATCTTGCCGGTGATGAGGCCGGAGTGAAGAGTGTAACCATTCTTGTCAAGGGTAAACATGCCTACGGGTATCTCCGTTCAGAGTTGGGTATCCACCGGCTGGTGCGGATTTCCCCTTTTGACGCATCCGGGCGGAGACACACCTCGTTTGCCTCGGTAATGGTGCTGCCGGAGCTTGATGACACCATTGAGATTGACATCAATGAAAAAGATTTAAGGATAGATACTTACAGGGCATCGGGAGCAGGTGGTCAGCATGTCAACAAGACGGATTCTGCTATCCGGATTACCCACCTTCCCAGCGGAATTGTGGTTCAGTGTCAGAACGAAAGATCACAGCACCGCAACAAGGATATGGCCATGAAAATGCTCACCGCATCGCTGTATAAGCGGGAAAAGGAGGAGCAGGCCAAAGAACAGGAAAATCTCCATGGAGACAAAAAAGAAATTTCATGGGGCAGTCAGATTCGTTCCTATGTTCTCCAACCTTACCGGTTGATTAAAGACCACCGCACCAATGTTGAAGAAGGCAATGTGGATGCGGTTCTCGGCGGTCGGCTTGATTCCTTTATCAAGGCTTACCTGCTCTGGCAACCGGAGTAAAACCGGCTCCGGCGGCTGATATGGAAACCGGTATAGGGAGAATTGACCGGGAGCAGACAGGGCGGGACTGTGCAAGATGCGGGGCCTGCACCGTGGTCTGTCCGGTCTTTGCTGAAGAACTACAGGAGGCGTTGACCGCCCGTGGGCGGATGTTTCTGCTTGGGATTGCTCAATTTACTGAAAAACCTTCTCGCAATTTTAAGGATATCTTTTCCCGCTGCCTGCTCTGCGGGGCCTGTGAGCAGGTCTGTTCCCGCAACCTGCCAATCCGGGAGAGGGTTATTGATGCCCGCAGCCGCTTTCCGTGGCTGCATGGGAAGCACAGTCTTAAAAAGAATGCACTCCGGCAACTGCTTGCCTCTCCGGCAATACTTCAGGCACTTGTTCGGATCGGGATAAGTCTTGACAATCTCTGCGGATTGCCGAAGAATTCGGGAATGCGGCTGAAACTAGCCTTTCTTGAGGATTATCCTTACCGGCAGATAACTGAGCCGGAAGATAAGTATGCAGATAAGCAGGTCTGCTTAGCCCCCTCTCTTGATTACTTCAGCGGTTGCCTGGCCCGTTTTCTCCAGCCATCTGTGGCTGGAGCCGTAAAACGGCTGAGCAACCAGGCCTCTCACTCACTCCATATCCCATCATCCCAGGGGTGTTGCGGGCTGGCAGCTTTTGCCGCGGGCAGAATCGGGCAGGCTCGCGAGCTTGCCTGGAATAATATTCAGGTCTTTGCCGGTTCAGAGGATAAGATTCTGACCTCATGTGCTTCCTGTTCAAGCCATCTTTTTTTCTATCCCGAACTTTTTAAAGACGATCCTGGAAAATATGAACCGGCGAGACAGTTCAGTGAACGGGTGGAGGAATTTTCAGGGTTTTTTCTTAAAAAAGCAAAAAATTCTCTTACCTTTAAGAGCAGTCAACCCTTGAGAGTTTTTTATCACGATCCCTGCCATCTTCGCTTCAGTGGAGAAGGGGGTGAAGCACCCCGGTATCTCCTTGAGCAGGTGGCAGGATTAAAGCGGGTTGAACCGGAAAGTGGACCCCATTGTTGCGGGCAGGGCGGACTTTTTCATCTTGGCAGTCCTGAACTTTCCGGAAAAATTTTCAATCGCTGCCAAAGCCTCGCCATGTCCGTCAACCCTCAGACAGTAACAACCACATGTTCCGGTTGTCTCATGCAGTGGCAGGAGGGAGTTATAAAGCATAATCTTCCTGTCACTGTCCGCCATCTTGCCCTGCTGCTTGCAGATTGCCTTATTTGCAAATAACTACGCTACCCGGAGTCTACGCTACC
>CAZHPX010000272.1:0-2757 GCA_964534785.1 uncultured Desulfobulbaceae bacterium
CATCTCCTCAGCAAAGAGGTTTTGCGTGGATCATACACCATGGGGCACTAACCGATCACCACCTTTAATTTATTTTCTGTTCAATACAAAAAGCTACAATGCCATGGACATGGGAGATGAAACCGCTAAAGGACTTGGTGTAAAGGTTGAAAGCTTAAGACTCTCAGCAATGATGGCCGCATCCTTTGTAACCGCTGTCATTATTTCTTTTGTCGGTATTATCAGTTTTATCGGATTGATGGCTCCGCATATTGTCCGCCGGATGATTGGAGATGATCAAAGATTTCTTATGCCTGCCTCCATGATTATGGGTGCCCTGATTCTTCTCTCTGCCGATATCGTGGCAAGACTTGTGCTGTTACCCCATGTACTACCGGTTTCGATCTTCACATCCTTCCTCGGAGCACCTGTGTTCATCTATCTCATAATCAAAGGATATAAAAAATGATTCTTCAAGTAAATGATCTTGGTTTTCACTATAAAAACCATAACGCTCTTAAAGATATCAGTTTTCTGGTCAGGAAAGGTGAAATAACCGTCATCCTGGGTCCTAATTGGGTCGGGAAAACAACCTTGCTTAAATGCCTGAACTCCATACTCTCTCCCAAGTCAGGTGAGATTATTGTAAAAAAGAAAAATATCAGGCAAATGACCAGCAAACAGATTGCAAAAGAAATGAGTTATGTGGCTCAGAAAAACGAACAGGCAAGGATTACGGCGTTTGATGCCATCCTTCTGGGAAGACATCCCCATATCCGATTTAAAACAGGCCTGGATGATTTGAAAAAAGTGGATGCCATTATAAAAAAGCTGAATCTTTCCCACCTCTGCCTGAAATATCTGGATCAAATGAGTGGTGGAGAACTGCAAAAAGTATCAATTGCAAGAGTACTTGTCCAAGAGACAGAGTTACTCCTGTTGGATGAACCGACGAGCAGTCTGGATTTGAAGAACCAGACAGATATCCTTGAATTGATAAGATATATTGTAAAGGATCATAATATTGCAACAATTATGACCATGCATGACTTGAATACCGCCCTGCGGTATTCCGATAATTATATATTTTTAAAAGATAAAACAATTTATGGAACCGAGAAGACAGTAGAAATCTCCTCAAGCATGATAGAAGAAGTTTACGGTGTCAATGTTGAAATAATTTTTCATAAAGGAGTTCCAGTAGTTATCCCTGTTGATGACAGAAAAGCCGCCTGAATTGAAATAAAGGAGTATGCGATGACCCTTTCACTTGAAAAAGAACTAATTACCCAAACAATCAAATTCCATGGTCATGGTTGTCCGGGATTGAGCATAGGGATACGGGTTTCTGAACTTGCAAGGGAAAAACTTGATATTCAGAACTTAAATAATCCGCTATGCGTTGTTGAAACAGATATGTGCGGTGTGGATGCCATCCAGTATCTGACAGGATGTACTTTGGGCAAAGGGAACCTGATTCTCAGAGATTACGGAAAATCAGCCTTTACTTTTTATGACAGGGATACTCAAAAGGGTTTTCGAGCCGTTTTCAAGAATATTTTTTCAGAAAACGAAGAAAACAGAGATAAACGAAGCAGGCAGATACTACAGGCTGATTTAAAAGATCTCTTTTCAATAAAACCTGTGAGTACAGCACCGGCAAAACCTGCCAGAATCTTGAAAAGCATTCACTGTGACAGTTGTGATGAAATGGTCATGGAGTCCCGCATCAGGCTGCTTGACAACAGGAAATTCTGCATTCCGTGTTTTCAGATGGTGGAGCAAAAAACTTAGTTTATCCTCGTTGCACCGCTCTGCGGTGCAACGAGGATAAAGGAGCCGTACCTGGCCGTCCTTTTGTTCCTGAAAGTTTTTTGCTGTTGTGGAAAAGATAACAGGACGGGATACACGACCAAAATTGCCGGGCCAGCCAAGGGAAAAATAGTCTTGTGTCCCCGGAATTTCCGGAATTCCCAGTTTATGCGATTAGAGAAATACTACATTAACCCTGATAAACCTTTCTGGTCAGCAAGATTCAGCAACTTTTGACAAGCACCACTAGGGTTTTTCGCTCCAATTTCCCATTGTCTGATTGTTGACGGGCTGATGTTCAGAAACCGGGCAAAAGCTGCCTGGCTGAGTTTCAACCTCTTTCTCAGTTTGGCGATATGGGCAGCATCATATTCTTTAACTTCTGGAATACAAAGGCTTTCAATATTTTTCATTGTCACATCATCCACCAGTCCGATGTTATGCAGGTCAGTGACCGTCTCTTTTACTGAATCAAAGATTGAATTATTCATTATTTAGCTCCACTAAAACGCCTGATGATATGGCTGTTTGCAGTTCTTTGTCATCTATATTGAGCAGGATAGCGGCTAATTCCTTTAAGGATTGAATTTCTTTGTCAGAGATGTTTTCCTTGGAATTTTTACTGAATCCATGCAAATAAACAGCACGATCACTTTGTTTAAAACAGATTATGGTACGAAAACCGCCCCTTTTCCCTTTACCTGATTTGGCAACACGCTTTTTGAATATGTGACCGCCCAGCTTGGCCTCAAAGGTGCCATTAATAACTTCGGTTAAAGATTTCGTCAGATATTGAGAGGGCAGTTTATTCTTTTTCGCCCATTTTCCAAATTTTTTGGTCATTAAATAGTACATGCCCCTACTATAACACATAGTGTTGCAGCGTCAATGGGGAAATTATGGGGAAATTATGGGTAGAGTAGAGCACTGACTCAGCAGGGTTCCCCGGCTCTTTCACTAACGCCT
>CAZHPX010000273.1:0-2756 GCA_964534785.1 uncultured Desulfobulbaceae bacterium
CATTAACAGATGGCTCCCTGTTTCCTTTTGGCTGTCGTAATCTCGCTGCCATATCAAAAAAACAAGAGACCCCGGCAAGAACCTATCTCCATGAGGCGGCAGGGGCATTCGTGGCCGGTCTGGTCTTTGTCTTTTATTTTATCTATTACCTTAACTCTATAGAGCTGGCCACTGTCATATTAATTCTCAACCTCTGCTCTGTTATCTTTTATCTTACCTCTGCCGGTAAGTTAAAGGCTATGAGGAATATTGCCTTCATACTGTTGCTGATAACCATCATCTCCTGTTTATGGTCAGGGCCAGGATTACTCCATGAGAAAAGCTCCAGACTGCTCTGGTATGAGTTCACCCTGGTTGAAAACAGAAACTCCGTTTACGCTAATATAGCCGTGATCAAAGAACATGGGCAGTATACATTCTTTGCAAATGGTGTCCCATACGCTACCACACCAATTCCAGAAGCTCATATTGAGGAAATAGCCCATTTCCCCATGTTATTTCACGACAACCCTGCCCGAATCCTTGTGATTGGTGGCGGGGCAGGCGGACTTTTACGAGAGCTGCTGAAACATCCTGTTAAAACAATAGATTATGCCGAGCAAGATCCGCTTATTATCGAAACTTTCAGAAGATTTCCAACCCCTCTGACAGAATATGAGTTGAACCACCCAAAGGTACAATATCGTCCCTATGAGGGGAGACTTTTCCTCAGGAAAGCAGAAACATCCACGCCCTATGATCTTATCATCACAAATCTTTCCATCCCGTCAACCCTGCAGATGAACCGTTACTATACCCGGGAATTTTTTGAACTCGCCAAAAAACAGTTGCAGGAAACAGGAATACTCGCTTTGAGATTACCGGGGTCAGAGATCTTTCTTTCAACAGAGAAAAAAGAACTGAACAAGACTATTCATGCCTCTTTACAGGCGGTTTTTCCCTATGTCAGGATAATTATCGGTGAACAGAATATTTTTATTGCTTCAAGCGACCATAGCATGAAAACCCTGGCAGATACGGTATTAACAGAAAGGCTATGGTCACGGGGAATTCAAGCAGATCTTATAAGTGATTGGTACATAAGCTACAAAATGGATGATATGCGATTTGGCCATCTTATCGATGAAATAACCGCTTCTGATGAAAAAATACTGAACAGGGACAATACCCCGCGGGGAGTCTTTGAAAGTATGCTGATTTTTAACAGCATCAGTTCGCCGTTTATGGTTCAGGTATTAAGCTCACTGGACCACATTCCTGATATTTATTATTTTATATTGGCACTGATTATAATTGCCATCTTTGCTGCTACGAAAACTCATTCTTTTTTGAGTTTTGCCATAGCTTCAACAGGGTTTACCAGTATGCTTTTAAGTATTCTGCTTATCCTTGCCTTTCAAATTTATTACGGACATGTATATCACTACATAGGCATATTGACAGCCCTTTTTATGTTAGGCTCTGCCATTGGTGCTTTCCGGGCGATGCAAAAGACACAGATAACAATAATATTCATAGAGACAAGCATAGTATTGCTTTTAACATGTGCGTACCTGTTTATATCCTCCGAACCTGAGCCAAATATATGGTCACAGGTTATCATTTTCATCCTGATGATTTTATCAGGACTGCTGACAGGCATGGAATATCCAGTAGCTGTCAAGCTTGCAGACCGTTCCTGTCGGGCAGTGAGTGCCACCGCCGGAAAATTTTATGCCATTGACCTGTGCGGAGCATTTTTTGGAGCAATCATTGCAGCGGTTATATTCATCCCGATGATGGGATTAGAGAACACCCTGCTTTTTGCAATACTGATGAAGGCCGGCAGCCTGCTTTGGGTTTATAAAAAATGCTGATAATTTTTCTACAGACACCTGGTGTAATCTTGTGGAGAGTATGCTTAATTAATGTACGAACTACAATGTTCTACACCCATACGGTACAAAGTATAATCATCAAAGAGGCAAAAAGTCCCCTGGATTTTTAAAGTTATACGGTTTATAGGCATTAGACAAGACAGGAAATATCAACATTCACAGTGTCCAGAAAAAATTATAATTAACCAAAACTCCTGAACCAGTAATCGTCGGCATGCCTTGGGGACATGGTTTGAGGAAGCCTCCTGAAATCAGCATTGTCATCATAAAAGCCCCTCAAGGGTAGGAATGAATTACCTCTAACAGCAGCATTGACAAAATTTGCAGGAAGAATAAATGTTTTACAAGTTTAAGGATGCAGTTTAAAATGTAATTCATCGTCCCCCACCATTAGTCTGTAAATATTCAAATTACTGTTTAAAAAACCCATACCCCCAATTAACTTGTTGAGAAACAGGAGGTCTTTCCATGAATGAACAGTCCACCGCCAAGCAGGTAACCGCCTGTGCTCCGGAGACGAGTCTGCAGTCGCAACCATCTGCTCCACTGACTGGTGTCAGTGGAGATGTTGATCTGCTGGTTCAAAAGGCACTTGTTGCCGGTCGGAAATTTACAGAGCTGAATCAGGAACAGGTAGATAAAATTGTAAAAGCAATGACTCTTGCCGGACTTGGCAGCCACATGGAGCTTGCCAAATTAGCGATAGAGGAGACCAAAAGAGGAGTGTATGAGGATAAGATAAGCAAAAATATCTTTGCAACCGAATTTATCTATCACAGTATCAAGTACAAAAAAACCGTTGGCATTATTAACCAGAATGAAGAAGAGGATGTTTATGAAGTAGCTGAACCGCTGGGGGTGGTGGCGGCGATTATTCCG
>CAZHPX010000274.1:0-2750 GCA_964534785.1 uncultured Desulfobulbaceae bacterium
TTCTTAGTTGGAGGTAAGCCAAGCCGATCAGTTAGACGACAGGTATGCTGGGCGGCCTGATCGCCTTTAAGAAGGAGTGCTACCGAATGGTTACAATATCTTGCTCCGGCAAAATTGGCAATTGCAGAATTAAAATTATATCATAAAAACAATAACGCACCGATATAAAATTGTGATTTTCCCTGTAACAGATAAAATCAAGTAAAAAAAACTTGCAAACAATATTGATTTATTTTGCCTGGATATAAAAAATGTCAAAAATCAAAAAAATAATCGAACAGCTAGACAACGGTGATAGAGCCACCCTGGATGTTCCCATGATCGATGGCAGCACAGAAATAATACACTGTGTTCTAAAAAAAACAGAGACATCCCCATCATTGAAGCTCCTGTATCCATCTAATACTATCCAGACAGAAAACCTGCTATATGAAAGCAAATGCCGCCTTGTTATTCAGCACGGAGAAGGTGCTGTCAACTTGAAGGTTCAGATAGAGAAAGCTGACAACGATAATGCCCTTGTCTGTACAGCTTTTGAATCCATAAAGCCAGAGGAACTACGGGAATATTTTCGAGTCATGATCAACATTTCCATTCATGCCATCTATCAACCCGGCCCAAAAGAGAAAAAAAATCTCCCCTGGCTGCTCAAAGGAAAAACTATTGACCTCAGTGGTAGCGGGGTACTGGCCATGTTTCCCGGAAAACCACAAAATAACAATCATATTCAATTAGAAATGGATATCCCCGGTCAGAACATGCCCATTCTCTGTCAGGCTAAGGTAATTCGTACATATCGTATGCGGCAAAAACGGTATCAGGTTGCCTTCTCTTTTGAAAACATTGAACAGAAAACCAAAGACATGATCATTTCCTGCTGCCTGCGGGAACAGAGACGGCAACTTCGCGAGAAAATTCGTATCTGAGAGACTATAATCAATAATGTAACCGTTCACCACAGGTGCTGATGTACGGAAAACTTCGAGCATAGTCTCTGCGGGGTGCTGATGAACGCTTACGAAACAATAACTACACCATGCCCATAATGAAGCTGGCTTCTCCCCTGCTCCCGGTTCTGCAGATTAAACAATCCCAGCCCTGTCAAGGTGGTGCTGATAAACAGCAAAAAATTTTTTCCCGTGGACAAATCCTGGATGGACGCGTCATCGGCAGAGAAAACAATCAACTTACCCTTGACATAAACGGTAGACAGTTCATCGCCGACGGCAAAACCTCCCTGCAAACAGGTGAACGGGTAGGCCTGCAGGTCACCGGAACAACACCACAAGTCACCATGAGGGTTCTCGGTGACTCACTTATGCACAATATCAGCAGTTCTCTTCACCTGCTTGCCACAGGTTCAAGCCCTGGTTATGCCCTTGCTTCTCTTGCTTCAAGGGTTCCGACAGAGGGGCTGTCTAAAGCCACCATCCAGACCCTTGCCTTCTTTTCTTCTTTTCTGCCAGGAGGAGAAGAATCATCCGGCAAACAGCAGACCGGGAGCTTTGGTAAATCAGATGCCGCTCAACATAAAGCGGTCCCGGATGCGGCAGCATTAAAATATCTCTTCAACCGCTCAGGATTAAACCTCGAACAACTGCTTGCCGCCGGCAAAAAAGAAGATGCCGCCCATACCATGAAAAGTGCGTTACTTGATATTATCCCGCTCGGCCATGACCCAAAAACTGTTCAGCAGGCACAACAGTTACTGTCCACCGTTGAACTGTTCCAGATGTTGCAGATCCGTTTTGCAATTGAGTCTATTTTTTTTCAACCTCTAACCCTGCCTTTTATCAACGAGGGGTTCCTGCTTGTTGAGCCTGACCACAGAAAAAGCGGCTCTGAAACAGATGAAAAAATAAAGAAATACTGCCTTCATTTAAACCTTGATGGATTGGGAAACCTGAGAATAGAATTAGAACAACAGGAAAATGGTTTTCACATCCGTTTTTTCGGAGAAGATCAGCCACGGACAAAGTTTCTTGCAGATAACAGGACAGAACTTCATGAAAAATTTAAAGATATAGAACTTGCATCAGTACAGTTCCTCACCGGAGCTGAAAATCCAACCCGGACATTAATGAAAATATTAACCGGTGAATCTTCCGGAATTATCAACACCAGGGTCTAAAGAGCATGCCTCCAACCCAGCGACAGAAAAAAGCTATTGCCCTCCAGTATGATGAACAAAAAAATACTGCTCCCCAGGTGCTGGCCAGCGGCTCCGGACTGGTTGCAGAAAACATCCTCAAAAAAGCCAGAGAAGCCGGAATTTACATTCAGGAAGACCCGGATCTGATTGAACTGTTGGCTCAAGTTCCGGTGGGAGAAGAAATCCCGGAAGAAATGTACAAGGCTATAGCCGAAGTACTATCATTTGTTTACTCGGTTAATGAGCGTTTTAAACATAAACCATAATCTAACTTTCAGCGAGTTTTAAAAAGCTGCACAATCATCGGAAATATTCGGCTTAAGTTAAAATACTACTAAAGCGGTCTTCAAGCCCGCAACCCTGTCCCTTGTCCATTGTCCCCTGGCACCTGGCTCCCCTCGTCCCACCGCTCTGCGGTGGGACGGTGTCCCCTGATACTCTGTGTCATTTTTACATTTACTGTTTGTTTACCATTTGCCGCATAAGCGGTGATGGTGGGGGTGCCACCGCAGAGCGGTGACACTATGTGAAACCTGTCCCTTGTCACTATGTAAAATCACAATAACCATTTTTTTTTAAAAAAACCTTCAATTTATAT
>CAZHPX010000275.1:0-2747 GCA_964534785.1 uncultured Desulfobulbaceae bacterium
CTCAGCAAAGAGAGTGATCCAAAAAAAATGCTTGAAATTTTTATAGGCAAACATCTTCGGGAAATGAAAAAAAATAGAAACCTTGCTGAAGTTATTCAGGTTGAGTTACGGCAGAGTAACAAGTTAATCAAGGATTACCGCAACAACAAATTCAGTGAATATATAAATATCCTTGCTGAAATCATCACCCTTGGTCAACAAAAAAATATCTTCCGTCAGGATATAATTCCTGGTATTGCCAAAAGTATCATCTTCGGCAGCTTAGATGAAACTGCAAGAATCTGGTCGCCATCAACTCACACTCAAAAATACAGTATAGAAGAAGTAACCAGACAGGTAACAGATATTTTTCAGGTAGGTATTCTTACTTCGCAACGAACGAATACGCAAACGATTTAGCTCTGGAGTATAGAATAACTGACACGTCTCAAATGGCGATAACGATTAAGGATGTCTTGCAATTACAGTTTCGATTTTATGCGGTAACAACCTTGGAGTAACTTCAGGACTTCGCTTGTGCAAAGCATCCGACTAAGTGCCTTATTATCCTTTCTCCTGAATTTCAGACTGTTGAAAAACTTTCAACGGAATAATCTGCCTGTCAACTTATCTTTTTCCAAAAAAACTAATCCATTGCAGGAGCTGTAATATCAACGACTTCAAATTCCCGTACCCCGCCTGGAGTTCTCGCCACAACATCATCACCCGGTTCCCGACCAAGAATTGACCTGCCCAGAGGAGAAAGAACAGAAATTGACCCTTTTTTCACATCCGATTCTTCAGGTCCCAGCAACTGATAGGTCACTTCTTCTTCCGTATCCATATCCATCAGGGTAACAACAGTTCCAAAAACTGCCCGATCCGTACTAACTTTTGCACAATCTATAATCTCGGCTCTACCCAGCTTGTCCTTGAGCTCCATAATACGCCCCTCTATCATGCCCTGCCGCTCTTTTGCCGCATGATACTCGGCATTCTCACTTAAATCACCATGGGCTCTTGCCACTTCAATAGATCTGACCACCTCGTGCCGCTCAACCCTCTCAAGGTTTTCAAGCTCATCACGCAGTTTCCGGTGTCCCCGGATTGACATCGGTATCCTTTCTACCATATCTGTTGTTCCCCTTTTTTATCGTTTTTCTCATAGTTTTCTCAAAACACTACGCACTGTCATCCTCCTTGTTCCCTGTCTCCTTCATATAAAAAAAGCTAACCAGGTACATTTTAAAAAAAACATGGTGAGCATAACGAAAAGACAAGAGCAGGAAACATCTGCCAAAAGTAACCACCGTTCACCACAGGTGCTGATTGATGTACGGAAAACTTCGAGCGTAGACTCCGTGGGGTGCGGGTGAACGCTTACTGACACTGGATAATCAGCAGGAAGAATAAAACTCTGCTATTTTCTCAACCACATAAACCTGCTGTTCCTCTGAGAGTTCGGGATAAACAGGTAAGGCAAGAGTTTCCTCTGCGGCCTTTTCCGCCACGGGGAACTCTAACCCATTATATTGTCGAACACATTTTTGTTTATGCAGACAAACAGGATAATACACCTCACAACCTATGGAATGGCTGGCAAGAAACAATTTCAACTGATCACGACGGCGGGCGGCCCGAATTACAAACTGATTGTAAATATGATGGGTATGGGTATCTGCCCCATTCACTTCACTATACATCTCCACTGGCAAAACAACCGCAGAGTCAAGCAAGTCATGACTGGCAAACAATTTGCGATACAACTCGCTGTTTTCTCTGCGCTGGCTGTGCCATTTTTCAAGATGACGGAGCTTGATAGCAAGCACAACCGCCTGAACAGGGTCAAGCCTGAAGTTACCGCCTACCTGAGCATGGTAATATTTAGGGTTGGCTCCGTGATTTCTGAATGAGCGTAAAAGCTTAATAAACTCATCATCACAGGTACTCACCAGGCCACCATCTCCAATGCCACCGAGGTTCTTGCTGGGGAAAAATGAAAAACAACCTCCAAGCCCCATGCTTCCTGCCTTTTTCCACTCAATATCATCATCTGCAAGCATAGGACAACATGCCCCAATGGCCTGAGCGGCATCCTCAATCACCGGAATATCATATTGCCGGGCAAGCTCAAGAATTGCCCCCATATCAGCACACTGACCGAAAAGATGAACAGGAAGGATGGCCTTTATCGGCTCTTTTTTATCTATCTCATGATGAAGAGTACTGGCAAGGGCAGATGGAGAAAGATTGAAACTTTTTTCATCAATATCTACAAATACCGGTTTGGCACCTACCCTTAAAATTGCCCCCATGGTGGCAAAAAATGAATACGGACTGGTTACAACTCTGTCACCGGCACCTATCCCCATAGCCATCAACGATATAACAAGGGCATCGGTACCGCTGGATACACCGACCGCAAAGCCGGAACCACAGTAATCCGCGATTTTCTTTTCAAAAGAGTCTACCTCAGGGCCGAGAATATAACGCGTAGAATCAATTACTTTCGTAACGGCAACAATAATTTCCTCCCGCAGCATCTCGGTTTGCGGACCTAAATCAAGCAATGGTACTTTCATTTTAATTTAAACCTGAATCCATGAGCTTTCAACTGTGCTGCAGATGAATGTCCCGAAGGACGGAATTTTATTATGTCCGGGTTACTGGAACATAATGCCCTTCGGGCAGATCAGATTGAATGTCGAATATCGAATGTCGAATACTGAATGTCGAAGTTAAAATGCATGACCCCGATATGCAAATAA
>CAZHPX010000276.1:0-2745 GCA_964534785.1 uncultured Desulfobulbaceae bacterium
GTGCCCATACATTCACTAATTTATTCAATATAAACAGACCTGGACTAACCGCAAAACATAAACAACATACTGTCGCAGAAGAGTAACAGGTTGTTTTTTTGTAATTTTACTGTTGATATTCTCAACAAAGGCATTATCCTATTGTGAAGTCATCTAAAGAGAGGGTTGTTTGCCCTCTCACTCACCAAATAACGAAAGAGGAGATAAACCATGGTACGCAGAACACTGTTACTACTTTGTATGGGAACCGCTCTTGTCATGCTCACAGCTTGTGAGAGAGAAGAGGCGAAAGAACAAATGGACGCAGTCACAGAAATCACAGAAGCAATAGAAACAGAAATCACTGAAACGGTCGAGACGGCTGAGGAAAAAACCGGTGACATCGTTGAAACGGCAAAAGAAAAAGCAGACCCAGCCATCAACGATGCCCAGGACAAGGCAACAGAAAAAATGGAAAATGCCGAAGAAGAAGCGACTGAAACAAAGGGTGATGTGAAAAAACAGATTGAAGGCTGCTGACATTTACTTTGCAGTCCTTAAGGATTAAAGTAACAAAGCGGTAAAAAAAAAAATTGTCATAGAAGGCCATCCCTTATCTGAAAGGGATGGCCTTTTTTCTCTGCTCCCAAACAAACACAGCCCCTGACATAAGAAAAATCGTGAGCAAAGCAAAACAGACACCCCATGGCAAACTGCCCCTCTGGGCCTTAAATCTGCTCGGCTTTGGGTTATTGATAGCCATGGTGCTGATCATGCTCTTTTATCAGACCAGGGATATAAGTCGAAATTTACAGCAGAATGGACTTGAACGGGCAGAAATGGTGGCGACAATCCTGGAAAACTACCTTGCAGACGCAGAACTCGCTATAACCACCATTGACCGGACAATCAGCCATTTTTTAACCGATAAGGCCGACTTTATAACCTATATGTACTCCATTGCCCCGCTCCACACCGAAGAATTAGAGGTCCTGGCCATGGAGGGAGGGTTAATCGGAATTACCCTGATCAGAGCAGATAAAACCTATATTTCCGGACCGGAGCAATGGTTCCCGGCAGATTTTCCTTTTGTCTGCCCCGAAGAGCAGAGCGGCAACCATTTAAAACATATAGACAACCTCATCATCTTATCCCAAAACTCAATTAACCCCGCAAATCCTGATGATCTGAAATGCATTTATCTCGCCATGGACGGCACCACCATTGCAGAGCTGCGGGAGAAATCATCACTACCGTCATTACTGACCACCATTTCCACCATGCCGGGGATAGAATCAGTAACAATTCAAAGTGAATCTACAGGAGCCTATACTAAAGACATTGAGTTATTAATAGATAACCATCAGCCAATCGCCCGCACCATCATCCCATCCGTTTCCGGAACCATGATCATTGATCTCGATGCCAGTAATTTTTTTGCTCAACGAAACCGCATTCATCAGCAATTTCTGTTCCTGAGTATTCTCCTCCTGAGCCTCGGTTTTTTGTTTTCGTGGCTTCTTTACAGGTTTCAACAGCGCTATATAGAGAGAACCAGAAAATTTGAGCAGGACATGGGCCGCCAGCATGAGGCCGCTGCCTTAGGAAGAACCACTGCCACCATTGCCCATGAACTTAAAAACCCCCTCAATGCCATAAACATGGGATTGCAACGGTTAGAGATTGAATCAACCAACCTGGATAAGGAGCAGGAACAGCTAATAGGTGCCATGAATGCGGCGGTTCAACGAACCTCTGCCATTATTGGTGAACTGCAAAAGTTCACCCGCCCGCTTGTGCCAAAATTAAAGGTTTTTTCCCTTAACAATGAGATAAAACAGCTCCTTATCCTTTACAGACAGAGAATAAACTTACATAATATTGATGTCAACTTTGACAACGATAACCAGGTGATCGTCAACGCCGATCAGGTTTTGATAAGTGAGATGATAGAAAACCTGATAAAAAACAGCATTGAAGCTCAGCCCGGTGGAGGTTTCCTTGATATTTATCTGAAAAGAGAAAAGAACTCGGCAATATTAACCATAAAAAACGGTGGGTTCACCTTGCATCCGGAGGAAGCAAAGCGGGTAGGAGAACCTTATTTCACAAGTAAAGCCAGGGGAACCGGTCTGGGACTTGCTCTGTGCCGCCGCATTGCCGAAGCCCATAACGGTTATTTGACAATTACCCCTGATTATAACCGGCAGGAACTTGTTATTTGTGTGTCTATTACGGAGTTGAGAGGATAGAAAAAAAAGAAAAAATGAAAATTCTTATAGTTGATGACGAACAGATACAACGGGATATGCTCCAGGGTTTCTTAAGCAAACAGGGACACAATGTGCACACAGCATCCGGTGGCAGGGAAGCACTCGTACTCTTTATGGAGCATCCCTTTGATCTGGTTCTTCTTGACCACCGCATGGAAGAGATGAATGGTGACGAAGTGCTGGAAAAACTAAAGAAGAAAGAGCCGGCAATCCGGGTCATCATGATAACCGCTTTTGGTGCAGTTGATACCGCAGTAAAAATCATGCAGCTTGGTGCCGATGACTTCTTAGAGAAACCAATTGACCTTATGGTACTTCTTGGAAAGATCAATGTTATCAATGAGGAGCTGTTAATCAGCAGCGATGTAAGCAGCGTGGAAGATTCGATTACAGGTGAAGCATTGCCGGTGGAGATTATCGGCCAGAGCAAACCTGTTCTTGAAACAATATCAATTATTGCAAGGGCTGCCCCTGCCCCTTGGACAGTTCTGAT
>CAZHPX010000277.1:0-2742 GCA_964534785.1 uncultured Desulfobulbaceae bacterium
GGCGATTAAGGCACTAAGCTCGCCGATGGCAGCCATTTTTTCAGCTTTGCGCATTCTTTGTTCCATTTTTTCAATCGTGCTGATATCCTGCATGGTTATCAGTTTACAATTGGAACAGTTCTGTCGGTCGATACTGGTATTCGCCGGCAGGTTAAGGTGGGAAAAAGAATATCCAACCCTTGTTGTTGAACCGTCTTTTTTTTTCAGATCAACAACCTGGCGGACGGCCATGTTTTCAAGAATTAGAGATGGGAAGTAACTGGTCAGGGGCAGACCAGTTACTTCCTGGGCCGAAAACCCTGTAATCCGGCCGGCGGAAGAATTATATGAAGAAATATTACCTTTATTGTCTATGGTTATAATGCCGGTACTGATATCGTCAAAAATCTGTTTGTAGAGCAGGGATAACCAGTCATATTCAAAAGTTGTTCTTTCAAGTGTCTGTTCGGTTGTTCGCAGTCGTGCAGCAAGGGTGCCACTGAGCAGGGCGGCAAGAAAAAAAGTTATACCGTAAACGGCAAAGATACTGGTTGCTTTCTGGAAATCAAGCTGGGGTGGGTATTCTACTGTATACAGGTACGAGGGGAGATTACCTGTATACTCAAGTAAAAGGATTGCCCCATATAAAATGGTTGCGGAGGCAGCCGCCATAAAACCGCCGGTTCGATACATTATCATGCCACCGGCTATAACCGGCAGCATAAAGACCGGAGTGAATATGGATTGGCTGCATCCTGTACCATAAACCAGTAGAGCTGCAAAGATGGTGTCAGCAAATAACTGAAACAGGCCAAACCGCTGCAGACCTAATCCATCTCGATGGAGTAGAGCCGCTGAACCAATGGAAAAAATATAGATAATGGCTATAAAGGCAAGTGTTACTGTTGGCGGCGGCAGTAAAACTGGAGCACCAAGGTGTTCCAGTCCGGCTGTAACGCCGATGAGGATAGTGACAAAAACAACTCGTATCAGCAGTAACCAGAGGATGTGCTGTTTGAGATGTTTGTTTTCTCTGTTAAGGTGGGGGCAGGGTTCGGATGAAAAGTTGTTCAACATTATAAGCTCAGACCATATTTTTTTATTTTATAACGCAGGGAACGAAAACTTATTTTAAGTAGTTTGGCGGTCTTCATCTTGGAGTTGCCAGCCTTGTTGAGTGCATATTGGATCATTTTCTTTTCCACATCAATAAGGATATTATCAATACCCCTTTCAAACAAATCTTCTTCGCTGCGGGCAGCAACAAATAATGGTTTTTCATGTTGTTTTCCGTCCCTTCTCCCTTTCTCTTTTTTATGGGTGGACAGGGCGAGGCTTTCCGGCAGGATGATATTGGATGATTCCAGGGCAACGCCCCGTTCAATGATATTTTCCAGTTCTCTGACATTACCGGGGAAATCGTACTCCATCAGGACTTCCATCCCGTAAGACGACATGGTGTGTATACTTTTGTCCATGAGTGTGGAATATTTTTCCATAAAATGATTGACAAGAAGCGGTATATCCTCTTTTCTTTCCCGAAGAGGTGGAACACGAAGGGGAACAACGGCAAGCCGGTAATAGAGATCTTCGCGGAAATTTCCTTTAATAATTTCTTCTTCTAACAGTCTGTTGGTTGCGGAAATGATACGAACATTGATCTGGATGTTTTTTGTTGATCCCACCGGCATGAACTCCCGCTCCTGGAGAACCCTTAGTAATTTAGCCTGGATTATCGGGGTCAGCTCTCCAATTTCATCGAGAAAAGCCGTGCCTGAGTCTGCCTGCTGGAACAGCCCGGCCTTATCCGTGACTGCCCCCGTGAAAGAACCTCTGACATGGCCAAACAATTCGCTTTCCAGCAGGCTCTCCGGAATTGAACTGCAGGTGATGGGGATAAAGGGTTTATCTGCTGCCTGTGAATGGCGGTGGATAGCATTGGCGACCAGTTCCTTGCCCGTTCCGGACTCGCCGTAAATCATGACGCTGGCAGGTGTCGGGGCAATTCTTTTGATCAGATCAAAAATTTTGCTCATTTCTGCTCCCTGTCCGATTATTTCCGGGAACTCATTTACCGAATCATAACTGTCCGCCTCGTTGTGCCGGGAAGTTGCGGCAAGAATAATTTTTTTTATCTCATCGACATTGAATGGTTTGGTAATATAGTCAAAGGCACCGTCTCTCATGGCAGCGACCGCATCTTCCGGGGAGGCAAAGGCGGTAATCATAATCACTGGGATACCAGGGTTTTTTTCTTTGAGGGCAGCCAGTAATTCCAGCCCGGACATAGCAGGCATGCGAATATCAGAGATAACCAGGTCAACAAAATGGTTCTCGACAAGGGACAGAGCTTCACTGCCATTGCAGGCCGTCAAAGACTGGTAACCTTCTTTTTTAAGGAGAATTTGTAAGAATTCCCGCATGCTCAGTTCGTCGTCAACGATCAGGATTGTCTGCATGGTCTCTGGTTTTTGATTCTTGTTTTAACTTTATTTTAATCAGTTCTCCAACGCTTAAGTAATGTTATAGGTTTGTTGGGAAATAGTCAAATTGTTCGTAAATATTCAGCCCTGTTCCTGCAATATTCGGTGAGTGCCCGAGAATATTGCCCCAGAAGCTTTGCTGTTAACTGTGATCATTTTTTCCTTCTGGAACAACTATAAGGTCTGCAATAAAGGCAATCAGTAAATATTGGGCTTATGCTATGGGAACTATCAAAACCACTGCATTGTAAATATTTGGCAGTGCTTCTTATGGAGGTAA
>CAZHPX010000278.1:0-2729 GCA_964534785.1 uncultured Desulfobulbaceae bacterium
GACCGATTGTCGGCAAGAAAGCAGGTTCAAAAGAAGTCAAGATGATTTATGACGATGACCCTGCCACTGATGAGCCGGTTAAAAATATTGAGACCACCATGGAGGAACGGCAGCAGTATGTGATTACTGATGACGAGATACTCCTGCTTGCAAAATGGGCATGCATTATTGAAGACCATTATGATGGCAAGGGGATGGACATTGAATGGGCCAAGGATGGTGACGGTAAAGAGGTCGGCACGGGAGAGCTTTTCATTGTTCAGGCCAGACCCGAAACCGTCCATTCCCAGAGTGAGAAAGAAGTAATCGAGACCTATAAGCTGCAGGAAAATGGTAAGGTCATTGTCGAAGGGCTGGCAGTGGGTGCCAAGATTGGTCAGGGGATTGCCCACTGTCTTGATGATGCCAAGGATATTGCAACCTTTAAAAAAGGTGAAGTCCTGGTCACCGATATGACCGATCCCGATTGGGAACCGATCATGAAGATTGCCAGTGCTATCATCACCAATCGGGGCGGGCGAACCTGTCATGCCGCGATTATCTCCCGGGAGCTGGGGATTCCCTGTGTGATCGGCACAGTGAACGGCTCGGAGCTGATTAAAACCGGACAGGAAATTACTGCTTCTTCTGCTGAAGGGGAAACCGGATTCGTTTATGAAGGGCTGCTCAAATTTGAGATAGAAAAAGTTGATCTTGGTGAATTGCCGGCCACCAGGACAAAAATCATGATGAACCTTGCCATTCCGGAAAAAGCATTCACCGAAAGCCAGATACCCAATGACGGGGTAGGGCTTGCCCGGGAAGAGTTTATTATTAACTCCCATATCGGTATTCATCCCCTTGCTCTTTACAATTATGAAGAGCTTAAAAAATCGGATGACCCCGAAGAAATAGCCGTTGCCGAAGAGATAGACAGCCGTACCAGGGCATACCCGGATAAAAAGCAGTTTTTTATCGACAAGGTTGCCGAAGGTGTGGGCAGGATTGCTGCCGGTTTTTATCCAAAAGATGTTATTGTTCGTCTTTCTGATTTTAAATCAAATGAGTATGCCAATCTGCTGGGCGGAACTCTCTATGAGCCGGTAGAAGAAAACCCGATGATCGGCTGGCGTGGGGCTTCCCGCTATTATGATCCCAAATATCGGCCTGCCTTTGAGCTTGAATGTGAGGGTCTTTTAAAAGCCCGCAATGATATGGGGCTGACTAATATAAAGTTGATGGTTCCTTTCTGCCGAACTCCGCAAGAGGGTAAAAAAGTAGTGGAAGTGTTGCGGGATTGCGGTCTGGTTCAGGGTGAGAATGGTCTGGAGCTGTATGTTATGTGTGAGGTTCCCTCCAATGTTATTTCCGCCGATGCCTTTGCTGATATTTTTGATGGTTTTTCCATTGGTTCCAACGACCTTACCCAGTTGACTTACGGACTTGATCGTGATTCAGGTTTGATTGCCGGGATTGCCGATGAGCGGGACGAGGCGGTTAAAGATATGATTCGCATGGTAATCAAGGTTGCCAAGGCGAGGGGCAAGAAGATTGGTATCTGTGGTCAGGGACCCTCTGATTTTCCTGAGTTTGCCACTTTTCTGGTTGAGCTTGGCATAGACTCTATGTCGCTTATTCCCGATACAGCCGTTAAAACCAGGATGGCTGTCCATGAAAAGGAGAAGGAACTGGGGGTTGCTCCTTAAGTTAGAGGTTATAGTTTAGAGGATAGAGGATAGAGGATAGAGGATAGAAAGCTGGTTATTCTGTCTTCTGCCCCCCTGATCCCTGTAACCTGGTTGTCCTCGTCCCACCAGTGCGGTGGGACGGTTTCCCCTGACACTCTGTGTCATTTGTAAATTTACTGTTCGTTGTACTACCCTTTGCCGCATAAGCGGTGATGGTGGCACCAGGGAAATCTGACAAATAACCTGTCGGCCATGGCAAACAGGGCTGGCAGGTTATTTGTGAGACAGTTATTTTTGGTTGACAAAGGGTTTATCGCAGGCTATTTAATAGTAATCGCTACCATTACCATTGATGATTGGTTTTCGCATAGCGTATATGAACATCGATTATGAACGATAATCCAGTTTAATTATATTAATCATAACCATGAGGTAACATCATGAAGCGACTATTTGTCAAGTCAGCAAATATTATCCTCACGGTCTTGCTGCTGGCAGCCCCCCTGACCTTCAACGCATTGGCTGAGGACAAGCCTCAATTAAAAACTGAGCCAATAGAACAGCTCCTGCAACCCAGCCGGGAAAAATCATTAAAAGCCTTTGAAACCGTTATGGCAGTGCTGAAAGACCCTCGCTGTATCAATTGTCATCCCGTGGGAGATCGGCCTATGCAGGGAGATGATAATCGTCTTCACGGCTTTGGTGTGGAAAGGGAAAGAAACTGTAATGCCTGTCACGGTGAAGAGAACAAGATTCGCCCTGACATACCGGGGGCACCACATTGGGCGTTGGCACCCAGGTCCATGGGCTGGTATGGTCTCAGTGATGTTGAAATAGGAAAACGCCTGCTGGATATGGAGATGAACAGAAACCGGACACCGGCAGACCTCGTTCACCACATGACCAACGATGCCCTGGTTCTATGGGGTTGGCAGCCGGGCGTCTCCCGCAAACCGGTACAGGTACCGTTTGATGAGTTTGAGCTTGCATTACATACCTGGCTGGAAAATGGTGCACATATTCCTCTGGAGGAATAAATAGAGGATAATCCTTGTTTGTCCC
>CAZHPX010000279.1:0-2723 GCA_964534785.1 uncultured Desulfobulbaceae bacterium
GGCCCCATCAAGTGCAGATTGCTGAGCGGAGACTGGCAGGAAAAACCGGCTTACTATCTGCAAAAACAAACTTACTATCTGCAAAAACAAAGATTGTCCATCTCCGATCATCAATGTGAAGGGGTCGGCTCTGATCTCTGCAACCGCTTGCGAAAAAACTGGCAGCAACTGATTCCCTGGGCGGAAAAGCGTGATATCAGTTGCTTTCGCCTCTATGATGCCGACCTGCCGGAATATAACCTTGCCATTGATATTTACGGGGATTTACTTCATATCCAGGAGTATGCACCTCCAAAAACCATCGATCCTGACAAGGTCGGGCAGCGGTTTCAAACGGCTATTGAAATTATCAGAGAACTGTTTACCCTTAACAGAAGTCAGATCTTTATAAAGACAAGAAAACCGCAAAAAGGCGGCAATCAGTATCAGAAGAAGAAAAAGGAGACCGGCAAGTTTTTTGAAGTCCATGAAGGCGGTTTTGTATTCATCGTCAACTTCACCGATTTTCTTGATACCGGCCTGTTTCTCGATCATCGCAAAACCAGGACAATGATCGCTGAGCTGGCAAAGGGAAGAACCTTTCTCAACCTCTTTGGTTATACCGGCTCCGCCACGGTATATGCCGCCGGCAACGGAGCCACTTCAACCCTTACAGTTGACATATCCGAAAAATACCTGACCCGTACCCTTGCCAATCTCGCCATCAACGGTTTTGGCGGCTACCTTCATACGGTGGTTGAAGAGGACTGCATGGAGTGGCTTAAAAAAGAAACCACAAAATTTGGTTTGATCTTTGTTGATCCCCCCACATTTTCCAACTCCCGCCACCGCAAACTTACCTTTTCTGTCCAGGATGACCACGAACAACTCCTCAGGCTGGCTATGCAGAGGCTGGCAGAAGACGGAACCCTTATTTTTTCCACCAATTTCCGCAAATTCTCTCTGTCGGATAATTTAAAAAATGATTTTGATATTAGCGAAATAACCGGGCAGACCATACCGGAAGACTTCAGACAGAAAAATAATATTCACCGGACTTTTAAATTCCACCATAACCTGTAACCTGTCCCCTGGCACCTGTCACCTCGCTACCTGTCACCTGATCTGATACAGCCAATGTGATGCCTCCCAGGGATGCTCGCTGCCATATTGAGGGTATGTCTCCCTGAAACCAAACCTCTGGCCATGCTCAAACAGCCATTGATAAGCTTTGGTACCGGCAAAACGCCAGTCACTCGGGTAAAAATCAACAGCAAGACCAAGGGCATGTTCAGAATACCCTGGCGGGGCAACAGACAGGGCAACTTCAGCAAAAGATTTCCCCTCTGCCATCAATCGCTGATAAATTACCTTTTGATAGGCAACACTTCTATAGGCTGAATCAATAACCAGCATAATTCCATCATCCCTGGCGGCTTCAGCCATGACGGTAAAGGCAGATGCGGCCCGGGGCAGAAGAAATAACCTGCCGCCATCCTTGGCAAATTCGCGGGGTACCATAATTAAAGGAGGTGCCGACAGGGACGGGGCAGCTATTTTCTTGCCACGCCAAAAATCAGGCACAACAAATTCCTGTGAATCAATGATGACTATTTCCTGTTTGAACCTGGTTTCCCTGATGACCTCTCCAGAGAGCGGAGAGCAGATAAAAAAAACTACAGAAAAAATCACAGGTACAAAAAATAAGTTATGTCTTCCAGCCATTGTAACCGTACCCTGACCAATCAGGACTGACGAGCATCAAGAAGACTAAGCAGCTTTTCCGTATAAAGCTCAGCCAGCATAGCTGCATTTCGGGCATCACTGTCAAGGAACTCAACCCCGACAAAATTGCTCAATGTCCAGCGAACAACCGCATCACTGACAAAAGGTAATCCGCCGAGACAGGCATCAAGCCGAAGAGTATCCCCCTCTTTCAGGCCATGCCCCACCAGAAAAAAACACATTCCGTTTCTGTGCAGATCCTGCAGAGAGGCTTCCTTCTCAACGACCTCTTCCCCTTCCATAATCCTGAGCCCAACCGAACCACCACCATCATCGGGAAGCTGTTTCAATATATCCGCGGGAATGCGTGTTGTGGTTCTCATGTTTTCTGCAAGCATATCGTCCCTCCAAGGTTCTGGTTAGAGTTTAGGTACTGGTTTCTGACTTTTAGCAGCCGTTCATGGTTTCCAGTTCCCAATTAACGGTTGTAAATATTCAAACATTGAAAGGCTCGTAGTTTATCACTGATTTCGCATCAACCCGAATGTTTACTAACGGTTTTCACTTTTTTTAATGATTTAACTGTCAGCCGTAAACTGATCACCGTAAACGCTTACAGATCAGGGGCTACGGTAAAGTCTGGAGCTGCCCCGGTGAACAGTTGCCTTAATGTCACCTAAAAATCAGATCCTTCAAGGTGAAGGATTATACCCATATCCATAAAAAAAAACAATCATAACCAAAAGATATCCACGATAAATTAACACTCTTATACAAATACATTATACACATGGACATCCGTACCTGGTAACCGTTTGCCGGGACAGCTCCAGGCTTACCGTAACCCCTGAGCTGTAAGCGATGGTTAAACGCCGCTGTTGTTATGTATCGGGAAAACATCTGCCCACAGAGCATTATCCCGCGATCTCCTTGCTCTGTTATATTGCTTTTCTTAACCTACCCTAAGAAAACTCTTGACAACAGCCAATTGTTCAGCTATTAGCAAAACACCCGGTGAT
>CAZHPX010000280.1:0-2717 GCA_964534785.1 uncultured Desulfobulbaceae bacterium
AAATAATTGTAGATATTCATACCAACAACCCGTTTGTAAATAATAATATATCTGGAGAAGAAATGAAATGGTTAAAATATATACCGGAAAGATTATTCTTGGTGGTGTTTTCCCCTCGTCCCACCAGTGTGCTGGGATGTCCCCTGATACTCTATGTCATTTTTAACCGTTATAGCTGGTTACCCTTTGCCGCAGAGCGGTGATGGCGGGGGTGCCACCGCGGAGCGGTGGCACCAGGTGAAGTCTGGTGCTGCCCCGGTGAACGGTTATACGTCACAGGGGACATAAGAAGGGTGCAGCAGGATAAAATGGTGATTATAAGAGGAGGGCGACTGGGTTTTCCAAGCCCTTTATTTTTCGGATGGAACAAGCATGGAGACCATCAGGTGATGTAAAATTGTAAGTGGTTCAGCAACAGCACCTTTTGCTCCCTTTAATCTCTGTTCAGTAAGAAGAATCAGTTCCATCCAGCCGCTTAGTTGTTCCAGGGAAAAAGAATCAGCAGTTTTGAACTGCATATACACAGCATAAGGATGTCCCTTGAATTCCTGCTGCCAGCGTTGCTGTTCCTTTATTTTTGGCAGACATTGACTCTGGAAGACATTGGCTGAAATATTTCCAAACCAACCGTATTCAGGCTGTTCCAGCAGGCTGCGGCAGAGGATAAGGGTACGGGCAAAATTACGAAGGGTCGCCACGATGGCCAGGGGATGAATGGCGTTGCCGGTCAACCTTTCACTTAAAATCAATGCCTGTCCAAGGTTACGGCTGCCGATGGCACCGGTCAGCTCAAAAATGGCATTCTGACGGGTACGACCGATGATTCTATCCATATCTGCCATGGTGATGCAAGATTGTTCACCAACTGATAAACAGAGTTTTTCGGTTTCCATAACCGCTGCCACCGGATGAAAACCAACCCGGTCAAGAAGCTGTTCCATAACCCCATTGTCCAGAACTTTTTCCATATCGGCAATGGTAGCTCTGATTAAATCGCCGATAACCTCGTTCCGGGCCGTTTTTGCTTTTTTGCCTGCCCCCTGTTCAACATTCAAGTCTATGACGGTATGATTTTTTTTAAGGTATTTGAATAGTTTTTTTCGTTTATCCACATCTTCAGCAAGAAGAATAAGCAGGTTGTTTTTGGGAATACCGTTTATCATGGCTTCCTCAAGCAGAGCTGCCGGGTCACTCAATGAGCTATTTTTTTTTCTGTTTGGCTTCTCTGTCTGTTCAGCTTCGCTGAGTAATTCATTTATCCAGGAAAGATCACCGCCGGGATGAGGGAAATCAAAACATTCCTTCCATTCTCCAGTGCTTAACATGGCGGGATTGTTATCAGAAACACCAGGAGAAAGACCGCCGGCAACCATCATCGCCAGCAGGTTGCCAATGGCTGTTTTTTTGTTGTTTGCAGTTTTTGCTTTTAACAGTTTATCCCATAATCCTTTGGCTACTTTTTTGGAGTAGAACAGTCTGGTATCTGTGACTCTGTAAACCTGGCGACCCGGGAGGAGGCTGTAACTGCATAGTTTGGAGATTGTGGTTGGCGGATCTTCTTCTTCACCATCAATGGTGTGAACTGTACCGCCGCTGGCAAGAAGTATTTTTTCCAGTTGTTCAGATGCCTGTTTGCAGAGGAAGCGATCACCGATGAGCAGGTAAACGGTATCAGGATTTTCATCACTCTGTTTGAGTAAGGTTTTTATTTGTTTTCCAGTATAAACAGGCATGGTTTATTCAGGTTACAGGTTACAGGAGACAGAAGACAGGGAAGACTGTTGTTAAGGGCCCCAAGTAAAAATATTTACAACCGGAGTGTCTTTATGTTTGTTAAATTGTCAACATCCGGGCTGATTCCGGTTATGGCTCTGTTGATTGCCACGCTGCTCTGGGGCAGCTCTTTTGTGGTGATGAAATTTGTCTTTACCGAGCTTGATCCCATGTTGGTTATTTTTGGCAGACTGGTAACGGCATCTCTTTGTTTTCTTCCCTTTATCGGGATGTTTTTAAAAGTCAAAATAAGACGCAGACATCTTTTACCCCTGCTTGGCATGGGGTTTTGTGAGCCATGTCTTTATTTTCTTTTTGAAGCAAAGGCGTTAGAGCTTACCACTGCCTCCCAGGCAGCCATGATAACCACCATGCTGCCTTTGCTTGTTGTTGTGGCAGCAGGAATTTTTCTCGGAGAAACAATCACCCGCCGGGTTATTATCGGTTTACTGCTGGCTGCTGCTGGTGCGGTCTGGCTGAGCCTTGGCGGATCGGCTTCAGAACAGGCACCAAACCCTGTTCTTGGAAATTTCCTTGAATTTCTGGCCATGATTTGTGCAACAGGATACATTATTTTGCTGAAAAAATTAAGTGAAGATTTACCGGTACTCTTTTTAACCGCTTTTCAGTCTTGTATTGGTGCTGTTTTTTTTCTTCTTGTGACTGTTGTGACCGGGGTGGAAATCCCTGATTCCGTTTCAACGGATAGTTTATTTGCTGTTTTGTATCTTGGAGTTATGGTCAGTGCCGGAGCTTATGGTCTGTATAATTTCGGGGTCAGCAGGGTGAGTGCTTCTCAGGCCGCCTCATTTATCAATTTTATCCCGGTATTCACCATTATTCTTGCTTTTATTTTTCTTGGTGAACGGCTGAACATTATCCAGGTGATAGCATGTTTTCTGGTTTTTGCCGGGGTTATGTACTCTCAAGGGTTTGGTTTTACT
>CAZHPX010000281.1:0-2703 GCA_964534785.1 uncultured Desulfobulbaceae bacterium
CTTATCTGTGCGAATATTCACAATAATGCCTTGCGGGCAGAAAATCAAATCTACAGATAAGGATTATTTGCTCAGAAACTTTAACTTTCCAATACAAAAATATTTGACAACACACCCCTTGAAAATAAGCAAACAGCTTAACACCCTGACCTTGTAAATCTTCGGCAGTGCTTCTTATGGAGGTAAGCCAAGCCGATTAGCTATACGACAGGTATGTAAACGAGAGTGAAAATGGTGATAAAACCTTTTCGTTTTCATTTCTCCAACAAGGCCAATCAGGATGTTTTTAAGCAAGCCACTTAATCCGTTCCCTGAACGACATCGACTTTCGGAGAAATATCATACTCATTCGGAGAAATTTCCGGTGTCGATTTTTTCCCCTTCTCCCGTACCGCTTTGGGGATTTTAGATTCAGGAAGCACAAATTCACGAATTTTTTCAATCTCAGCCGCAAGCCCTGTCTCTGACTGACAAACCGGACATTGTTTGATGTGATTGTCTATAAATTCCATCATCCGTGCCGGAGCCATGGTTTCCTGCTCTACCCGCGTATACCAGTCTTTTGCCAGCCTTATAAGTTGATTACATTCCATAGATATATTACAAACAATTTTCACAAAAACTTTGATTTTCGATACATGTTAAACTATCAATCCAAGTACTATAATAAAAAGTTGCCTTTCAGGTCAATAAATATTACCATGATAACCATGGAAGTGGAAAGGACACTGGTGGTCCTCCCGGACTTCAAATCCGGTGTAACGGGTGAGTAACCCGTTAGGTGGGTTCGATTCCCATGCACTTCCGCCAGAGACATATAAAAACTGAATCATAGAAACTCTATGCCCCTCCACAGGCTTACATTTCGATAGTTCCTACTGTATTTCTGTTGTCTGTTTGACCTGAGCAGCAACCCCATAGCTTTGTGTTGATCGAAGTTTGATCTCTATCGTGAATGGTACAGCATTATTAGTAAGCGTTCACCAGCACCTGTGGTGAACGCTTAGGCATTTTAGAACACTCAAATTATCTTGACTGCTCTTTTATAGGCGAAATTCTTCTCTCTCTTCCCCACCGCAACGACAGCAACAAGTTCTTTATCTCTCACTTGATAAAATCAGCTTCTTTAAAACCAGTCCCAAGCAGTGGATACCCCATCTCCTTTCTCTGCTCTACAAATGCACGGGCAACAGCCTGGGCAATCTGACGGATACGACCGATATAACGGGTTCTCTCGGATACCGATATGGCCTTGCGGGCATCAAGAAGATTAAAGGTATGTGAACATTTAAGACAATAATCGTAAGCGGGCAGGATAATTTTTTTCTCAATCAGCCTATGTGCTTCCCGCTCATAATTATCAAAAGCCGTCAACAGGTCGCTGACATTAGCCTCTTCAAAGTTGAAGGCGGAAAATTCCCGCTCAGCCTGTTGAAAAAGATGACCATAAGTAACTTCCCTGTTCCAGAGAAGATCATAAACCGAGTCAACCTCCTGCAGATACATGGCGATTCTCTCCAGACCATAGGTCAGTTCCACGGTAACCGGTTTAAGGTCAATGGAGCCTGCCTGCTGAAAATAGGTGAACTGGGTTATCTCCATACCGTCAAGCCAGACCTCCCAGCCCAAGCCCCACGCCCCAAGGGTTGGTGATTCCCAGTCATCTTCAACAAAGCGGATATCATGTTCAAGAAGATTGAGACCAAAACGACGCAGGCTCTCTAAATAGATATCCTGAATATCATGGGGGGATGGTTTAATAACCACCTGGTACTGGTAATAATGCTGAAGGCGATTGGGGTTTTCTCCGTAACGGCCATCGGTGGGACGACGGGATGGCTGTACGTAAGCGGCTTTCCACGGTTCCGGGCCGAGGGAACGCAGCAGGGTGGCGGGATGAAAAGTACCGGCACCAACCTCCATATCATAAGGCTGCATGATAACGCATCCCTGCGAACTCCAATAATTATTCAGGGAAGCAATAATATCTTGAAAATACATAAATGCTTGTTTTTTATTAAAGGCGGATAATTGTACCCGTTCATCACAACTGTTGAGTTACGGAAAATTAATCCCTGGAAAAGATAAAAACCGGTTTTCCG
Organism: uncultured Desulfobulbaceae bacterium; assembly: GCA_964534785.1. Taxonomy (GTDB): domain Bacteria; phylum Desulfobacterota; class Desulfobulbia; order Desulfobulbales; family Desulfobulbaceae; genus DRLX01. The sequence goes on from CAZHPX010000281.1 coordinate 2,103, forward strand.
GTTGCTTGTTTTCACAGGATGACTACAGTGAGATGTTAGTCTACCATAATCAGAGACAGGGGTAAACAGGTTTTCCTGCTTCTCCACTTCCAGCTTCCCTGCCACCTGCCCATAAGCAGGCATAAAATAAGGAAACTTATCATCATGATTCAATTACCGCCCTCTAAGGACATGCTCAGTCAAATCTTTGCGAATATGAAAACCATCGCTGTTGTCGGTCTTTCACCAAAAGAAAACAGACCAAGTAATATCGTTGCCCGTTACCTGATGGATGCGGATTATACAGTCATTCCTGTAAATCCTGGCCACGAGGAAATTCTTGCTCAAAAATGTTACCCAAACCTCTCTGCCATTGAGCAGCAGGTGGACATAGTTGATATCTTCCGCCGGGCAGATCAGGTGGAGCCAGTTGTTGCCGAGGCCGTCGCCATTGGAGCAAAGGTCATCTGGATGCAGGAGGGAATTGTCAATACACAGGCGGCAGAGCTTGCCCAAAAGGCCGGTTTACAGGTAATCATGGATAAGTGCATAAAGATTGAACACCAGAATTTTCTATGACCACAAAATTCAGTTGGATTTACCCGCATTTTGGTTAACAGTG
>CAZHPX010000282.1:0-2687 GCA_964534785.1 uncultured Desulfobulbaceae bacterium
TGGCTGCCGAGGTCATAATGCCCTTTATCTCCCCTCTTTGCAGAAATACTTTGCAAAAAACTATTTTTTTTTATATCTGTATATTTTCCGTTCAACTGCTGACAATAAAAAGGTGATTAGGCAGTTTATCATTTTTTTCTGTTACGGTTGAACTTCTTCGTTCTTCAACCGTTAAAAGAAAGATAAAGATATGAATAATCACCTCCTCTCCTTAAAAGATTTCAACAAACAACAGCTTCAGTCCTTGATCGTCCGGGCTATAAGGCTTAAAGATGAAGCTGCGGATGATGTTCGTCATCAACAGCTTGCCGGCCGTACAATCTGTCTGCTTTTTGAAAAACCATCGACCAGAACCCGTGTTTCTTTTGAAGCTGCCATGTACACAATGGGGGGACAGGTTGTATTTATGTCTGCCAAAGAATCACAACTTGGCAGGGGGGAACCGCTCAAGGATACGGCCCGGGTTCTTTCCAGATTTGTTGATGCCATCGTGGTGCGGACATTTGGTCAGGAAGTGGCTGATGAACTGGCAGAATACTCCACAGTGCCTGTGATAAACGCCCTGACCGATCTCCATCATCCCTGCCAGATTCTCAGTGACCTGATGACCGTAATTGAAAAAAAAGGCAACCCTGAACAACTTAAGATTGTCTGGCTCGGTGACGGCAACAATATGGCAAATTCCTGGATAGAGATGGCCTCGGTATTTGGGTTTCCCCTGACCATTGCCTGCCCACAGGGGTATGAACCTGACTCAGAGATTCTTGAAAATGCTAAGGCCCAAGCCTCACATCCCATTACACTTACCTCTGAGCCGGCAGAAGCAGTGAAAGATGCAGATGTAATTAATGTTGATGTCTGGGCTTCCATGGGCCAGGAAGATGAACAGGAAAGAAGAGTTGAAATATTTAAACCTTACCAGTTAAACAGTGATCTTCTCGGGCTTGCAGCAAAAGATGCTGTAGTTCTCCACTGTCTGCCTGCCCACCGGGAAGAAGAGATCAGCGAAGAGGTTCTTGAAGGAGAACAATGTGTCGCCTTTGACCAGGCGGAAAACAAGATGCATATCCACAAAGCAATTCTTGAGACTTTTATAAATCGTCTCGGGGCAACGGTATAATAAAAGATCGTGTTCGGTGACCATTATAAAGAATGCGTGCTGAATTAAATTCAAATCAGAGAAAAACTGTGCCAGAAAAAAACCCTGAACCCAAAGATATCCATGACCGTCTGTTCAAACAGCTTATCGAATCGTTTTTTGTGGAATTTGAGCGGTTGGCAAATTAAATAATAACGCAATACACAATAAACCGGTCTCCATAAAAAGTTTCACAAGGTCTTTATAAATGAGCGAAAAAACAAAAAAAACTGAAAAAATTATCCTTGCTTACTCCGGCGGTCTTGACACCTCAGTTATTCTTAAATGGCTTATTGAGAAGTACCAGTGTCCGGTAATCGCCTATGCCGCCGATATAGGTCAACGGGAAGACTGGGATGCGGTAGGGAAAAAAGGAATGGCAACCGGTGCGGAAAAGGTTATCATCTCCGATTTGCGGGAAGAGTTTGTCCGCGACTATATTTTTCCAGCCTTTCGAGCCAACGCCATATACGAAGGTTCATACCTGCTTGGGACTGCCCTGGCCAGACCAATTATCGCCAGGGAACAGGTCAGAATTGCCGAACAGGAAGGAGCCGATACCTTAAGCCATGGTGCCACCGGTAAGGGTAATGATCAGGTTCGTTTTGAACTGGGATATCTTGCCTTAAACCCGAGACTTAAAATAATTGCTCCCTGGCGCATCTGGGACCTTAATTCCCGCAACAAACTGCTCGCCTTTGCCAAAGATCATGGTATTCCGGTACCGGTTACCAAAAAAAGTCCCTACAGTTCCGATGAGAATATTCTCCATATAAGTTTTGAAGGCGGACTTCTTGAAGACCCGTGGAACGAACCTGATGAAGATATGTTCAAGCTCTCGGTTGCTCCGGAAAAAGCCCCGGATAAACCGACCTGGATGGAGATGGAGTTTGAGCATGGCGACCCGGTGGCCATTGACGGCAAACGGCTTGACCCGGTGGGAATAATGGCCGAGCTTAACCGCCTTGGCGGTGAAAACGGTATCGGTCGTCTCGACATGGTGGAGAACCGGTTTGTGGGCATGAAATCACGCGGAGTCTATGAAACTCCGGGCGGCACCATTTTACGAATTGCCCACCGTGACCTGGAGACCATAACCCTTGACAGGGAAGTTCTTGCCATTCGCGATTCTCTGGTTCCAGAATACGCAAAATTGATTTACAATGGCTTCTGGTTCTCTCCGGAAATGAAACTTCTTCAGAAAACCATGGACGAAACCCAGAAAACCGTAAACGGAGTTGTCCGCCTGAAACTGTATAAGGGTAACTGCACTCCGGTGGGACGAAAATCCGATAACTCTCTTTATTCAGAAGCGTTTGCCACCTTTGAGGAGGACGAAGTTTATAATCAGAGTGATGCAGAAGGTTTTATCAAACTAAATTCACTCCGTCTCCAGATTTAGGCTTTGAATAAAACCTGAATCCTGGACGCTGATATGAGAAAAATAATGGCCGACAAAGAAAAAAAACAAAACCAGAAAATGTGGGGAGGCAGGTTTGCCGAGGGAACAGCATCTTCACTGGAAACCTTCACTGAATCAATCAGTTAC
>CAZHPX010000283.1:0-2673 GCA_964534785.1 uncultured Desulfobulbaceae bacterium
AGCGTAGACTTTGAGCGGAGTCTACGCTTACCTGTTCGATATTCGACATTCTCTTTTTAAAACCTGCCCGAAGGGCATTATGTTCATTACAGGGAAACCACAGGTTTCAGGGTAACCGTTCACCACAGGTGCTGGTGAGTGCTTACAGTTTCAGGTTAAACAGTAATTCAAATCAGGGAGAAAAAAATGAACAACAAGTTTGGCGGATTTATTATTGGTGCTTTTACCTGTGCAGCTCTGCTCGGCGGAACTGTTACCGATTCTTCAGCAGCAAAGAAAGAACGAATTGTTTTCGGCGGCGGCCCCGCAGGTGGAACATTTCAGGTGGTTGCCAACAGTGTTCAGGTTTTAAAACCAATAAAAGAAATGGAGGGTTTCTCGGTTAAAGCCCAGTCATCGGCAGGTTCTGTGGAGAATCTTCGTAGAACCAATGCCGGTCGGCAGCAGATGAGTGTTGTCTATTCCGGTCATGTCTGGTTAGGGTTAAACGGTAAGATGAAAAACGATCCGAAAAAATATGAAAATGTTCTGGCCGTGGCCTGGCTTTATGGGGCTCCGGCTCAACTCGTTGTCCGGGCTGATTCCGGCATCAAATCGGCAAAAGACCTGATTGGCAAGAGAGTTGCGGTGGGTAATGCCGGTTCAGGGGCATTTGCCAACTGCGAACTTTTCTTCTCTCACCTTGGTATCTGGGACAAGGTTAAACGAAACGCCATGGGATATAATGATGCTGCTGCTGCCTTTGGCAACAAACAGCTTGATGCATTCTGGCTGTTCACCGCTTTTCCAAGTGGTGCGGTAATAATGGCTGCCCAGACCAACGATATTGATCTGGTCAACCTGGAAGCTGATGCCATTGGTTCAGGATTTTTTGCCAAATATCCTTACTTCGGCAAACTGACCATTCCGGCCGGCACATACCGGGGGGTTGATCATGATGTTCCCTCTTTCCAGGACAGTACCCTGTGGGTTGCCAATAAAGATGTTGATGCCGATATCGTTTACAAGATGCTCTCTGCTGTTTACAGCGAAGAAGGGCTTGCCCATATGAGGGCTCAGAAAAAAACTTTTCAAAGTATGAGTATTGAGACTGGAGCCACCAGTATTGTAACGCCTTTCCACCCCGGAGCAGAAAAGTTCTGGAAAGAAAAAGGTATGCTCTGATTCCTCAGGTCACAGGGGACAGGTAACAGGTAACAGGATATTTAAATTTTGCTGTCTGTCTGTCCCTTTTTCTTATCCTTATCTATCCATCCTCACCGCCTGTAAACCACTCGTCTGAACAAAAACCAAAAACATGACCTGGAAAAACCTCAACAAAGCAGAACAATTTATTTTTGATATTCTTGCCGTTACCCTGTTGCTTTTTTATTCCTGGTCAGCAGTTGTGCAACCGGCTGCCACCCAATACCATCGCGGTATCTATATTTTAATCACCTACATCCTGGTCTTCCTTGTTTATAAATCAAAAAACAAATGGCTGCGAATTGGAGATTACCTGCTAATCTTTTTATCTATTTTTACAATTGGCTACTGGATGGTCAATTTTGAAGCCATTAACTACCGTACCGGAGCAGAAACTCCGCTTGACATGACTGTGGCAGTGATCGGGGTTCTGATTGGCATTGAACTGGCCAGACGGGTGGTGGGGACAGTGTTTGTTATCCTCGGTGTACTTATGTTGCTCTACGGAGTCTATGGGGACTACATGCCGGACATGTTTGCCCATGCCGGCGAGACATTTCCGGGATTATGTACCACCATATTTTATAAAAGTGACGGGATATTTGGCATTATGGCCAATGTTCTTGCCACCTATGTTCTTCTTTTTGTTCTTTTTGGTGCTTTTTTAAAAAAATGCGGCGCCAGAAAATTTTTTATCGACCTCCCTCTGGCCGCGGTGGGGCATAAAATCGGCGGCCCCGGCAAGGTTGCGGTCATCGCCAGTGGTCTATTCGGTTCAATTTCAGGCAGTGCCATTGCCAACACCGTTTCAACCGGTGCATTCACCATTCCCATGATGAAAAAGGCCGGTTTCAAACCCCATGTTGCCGGCGGCATTGAACCCGCTGCTTCGATATCCGGCATGTTCATGCCACCAATCATGGGAGCCGGTGGCTTTGTCATGGCCGAACTCACCGGACTTCCCTACTCAGATATCATGCTGGTAGCCCTGTTCCCTGCCATGATGTATGTATTTTCGGTGTTCATGCTGGTTCATTTTGAAGCTAAAATATATAATATCCGGGGAGAAAAAAGTGAACATGGTTGTCTGCAGATATTGAAAGAAGGGTGGTACTACACTTTACCGCTGCTATTAATTACCTTCTTTATGCTCTCTGGATATTCTCCGGGTTACTCAGCCATCATCGGCCTGCTCGGCTGTATCATTATAAGCTGGTTTTGCAGGGAAACCAGAATCGGTCCCAGAGAATTTGTTGAAGCCGCCCGTAATGGTGCAGAAAACAGCCTTAAAATCGGGGCTACGGTCGGGGTCATCGGTATAATTATAGGAGTTCTCACCTTCAGCGGTCTGATTCTTACTTTTGCCGACATTGTTATTGAACTGGCCGACGGCAAGTTATGGCTTACCATTTTTCTTATTGCCCTTGCTTCTCTTGTGCTTGGAATGGGAGTGCCGGTGACCGCAGCTTACCTTGTTACAGCAGTGGT
>CAZHPX010000284.1:0-2666 GCA_964534785.1 uncultured Desulfobulbaceae bacterium
CTGATCGAGAAAATCATCAAGGGTAAAGGCATTTTTCTGGATTTTTTGGGCAAGACTCTTTGCTTCCTTTTCATCAACAAACTTTTCAGCTTTTTCAATGAGTGAAAGCACATCACCCATGCCAAGAATTCGCGAAGCAGCACGATCAGGATGAAAGACCTCCAAAGCATCAAGCCCTTCACCGACTCCGACAAATTTTATCGGTTTACCGGTTATTTTCTTGACCGAAATAGCAGCCCCGCCACGGGCATCACCTTCCATCTTGGTAAGAATGACCCCGGTTATTTCAAGGTCGCTGTTAAACTTTTTCGCCACCGTAACCGCATCCTGACCGGTCATGGCATCTGCAACAAACAAGACCTCGGATAACTGAACCGTTGCTGAAATATCACGAAGCTCGGCCATCAGCTTCTCATCGACATGGAGCCGCCCGGCGGTATCTATGATGACCGTATCATAATCGTCCCGCTCCGCCTCCACCATTGCCATCCGGGCAATATCAACAGGTTTCTGTTCAACTGTGGAAGGGTAAACCGGAACTCCGACCTGCCCGGCAAGAATGGTAAGCTGCTCTATGGCTGCCGGACGATAAACATCAGCAGGAACAAGAAAAGGCTTGCGTCCCTGCTCTTTAAGCTGTCTGGCCAACTTGGCGGCAGTGGTGGTTTTACCGGAACCCTGCAGACCTGCCAGCATGATGGTAACCGGCTGATGGCCGTCTAATCGAATTCCTTCCGCCTCACGACCGAGAAGCTCCACCAACTCATCATGAACAACCTTGACAACCTGCTGTCCCGGACTAATACTGGTCAACACATCCTGACCAACAGCCTTTTCAGTTACAGCGGCAACAAACTCCTTGACTACGGTAAAGTTTACATCAGCTTCAAGCAGGGCCATACGCACTTCACGCATGGCCTCTCTGATGTTCTCTTCCGTAAGTACCCCGTGGCCACGGAGTTTTTTGAAAGAACTTTCCAGGCGGTCTGTAAGATTTTCAAACATAATAGATAAACATTACGATTAACTACTCACGGGGTAAGCGACTTAATTGCACAACCCACCGAATTTGTAACAGATGATATACCTCCAACCCGTTAAAACAGTAAAACAGGAATACCATTTTACCTTTTAATATACAGAGCATGGAAGGACAGGAAAAACCATGTTGATAAAACAATGAAACTATCTCTTTTACTCTAAGCTGCAAGCTCTGTCAAGCACGAAGAACGCCGGCCTGGTTTTTTACCAGCCTGTCAGCGGCATCCTGACAGGGTAACCGTTCACCAGGATAAATTTATCCAATCATTATTTATTTCACAAAAAGCGTACAGTTGACAACGCTATCGACATGGGCCACTGTTCTTCAGGAAACAAGAAATCCGCACCCAGGTTTAATAAAGTGCGTTGGTTCACCTTTTTGCCGATACGCTGTGACTCAACAATCCGGCAGGTGTAATAATGTCCACCTGCCTTCTTTTTCTGGACTTGTGTTTTCGAATATACATGCAGGTATGATTACATATCGACCGCCTGCCGTCAATGCCTTCGGGCGACTTCTTGGCACTACAAAACGCCGCAAAATTCTATCTACCTTAAAATGCGAATTTATTTTTTGAGCCCGATGAAAAACCTTCGTTTAAGAGGTTTTTGAGAATCATAACTACAAAGTTGGGTTGAGCTCCATGATTGATGTTTCGATAATTACCATGCCACTGGTCAGTACCGCGAATTCGGCACATAGAATCCAAGTCAGAGAATTATGCTTGACAAAGAAGAAGGTCTTGGTACAATTGTACTTATGAAGATTGTGGCAGATACAAATACATTTTTGGCTGTAACTCTTTATGAACCAGAAAGAGATGAAATAATTAGGCTTACTTCAGGTCATGAATTAGTAGCACCGGATATATTGCCCTTTGAAATTGGTAATGCCTTATCTGCAATGTTGAAACGGCATAGACTTGATTCTGACAATATACTGTCTGTCTGGGATGCTGCACAGAAGATACCCGTTGACTTGCGTAGCGTTGATATTCGTGAGGCACTAAAGATAGCCTCCCAATTTAATATCTATGCTTATGATGCATATTTTTTAGTGTGTGCTATTTCTTTACACAGCCCATTAATTACTCTGGACCGACATATGATTGAAGTAGCTCAGGTTTTGGGTATTAATATTATGGTGGTAACCTGATGAAAGTATATACATATTCCGAAGCTCGTCAAAAATTTTCTACGGTGCTTGACATTGCCCGTTCTGAAGATGTTATTATCAAACGTCGCGGGGGGGAAACATTTAAAATTATATTTACCAAATCACCAAAATCACCTTTTGATGTTGCAGGAGTAAAAACAAAAGCAACGACTAAAGATATTCTTAATGCTATCAATGAATCTCGAACAGGGGTTGCCGAACCGACTATCTGAGGTGGTCTTGTCAAGGGGAAAAATAAATTACTACCGCCTTTTTTGCCGACTTATTAACAAGTTACTAACAGCAAATAAGTGGTTATTATGCCGTGGAGGTTACCTGAGGGAAAATAAGTTTGCCTGTAAAACCGGGATTAGAAAAATTTCCCTGGTGACACTGCTCTGCGGTGTCACCTTCCATCGGTTGCTCTTCCGGCACTCACTGGCTATTGGAAGAACAGAGCTGAATAAGC
>CAZHPX010000285.1:0-2656 GCA_964534785.1 uncultured Desulfobulbaceae bacterium
GCTGATATAATTATTAAAACAAGCAAAACAAAATCACCCATCACCTATCACCCATCACCCATCACCTATCACCCATATTCTCGCTCCCACGCTCCAGCGTGGGAGCGTAAATAGTTTGATCGGCCAGAACCCTGGCGATACTCAAGTAGGGGCGGAAAATTTTCCACCCCTACTTGACGGGATGCCAGATACTGATTAGATATTTTTTCTTATTTTACTGTATCAGAAAATTAAAGTTTTTATGCTGATAATTTTCATTTATTATACAATAGACAGAAAACAGACAATAGACAAAAAAATATCAGAAAGGAGAATGTAATGGTCGTACCGTCAAGAGCCAAGCTGGCTAATGCTATTCGGGCATTAAGTATGGATGCCATTGAAAGATCACGATCCGGTCATCCCGGAGCTCCACTGGGTATGGCTGATATTGCCGAAGTAGTCTGGAATGATTTTTTAAGTCATAACCCTGATAACCCCAACTGGATGAATAGAGACAGATTTGTCCTCTCCAACGGTCATAGCTCAATGCTGCTCTACAGTCTGCTGCACCTGTCCGGTTACGACCTTTCCATTGATGATATAAAATCATTTCGTCAGCTCCATTCAAGAACCGCAGGCCATCCCGAATACGGTCTTACTCCCGGGGTTGAAACCACAACAGGTCCGTTGGGGCAGGGGATTGGTAACGGGGTCGGCATGGCTCTGGCGGAAAAGATACTGGCTGATACCTTTAACCGGGGTGATCTTAAAATAATTGATCATTTCACCTATGTCTTCATGGGAGATGGCTGCCTTATGGAAGGTGTTGCCCAGGAGGCCTGTTCTCTGGCCGGAACCCTTGGTCTGGGAAAGTTGATTGCCTGTTGGGACGATAATAACATCTCCATTGATGGTGAGGTGGGCGGCTGGTTTTCCGAGGATGTTCCTGCCCGCTTTGAGGCATGTGGATGGCATGTTGTCCGGGATGTGGACGGTCATAATTCTGAGTCGGTGCGGGCTGCCTTGGCAGAGGCACAGACACAGGCTGTCAAACCAAGCCTTATCTGTTGCCGAACTATTATCGGTTATGGTGCACCTGATAAGCAGGGGACTTCATCCTGTCATGGTTCGTCGTTTGGGCCTGAGGAAATTGCTGCGGCAAGAAAACAGTTGAACTGGCCCCATGATCCTTTTTTGATTCCGGAAGAAATTTATCAGGCCTGGGATGCACGGGCAAAAGGGGCGGAGCTTGAAGATAAATGGAATGGGATGTTTACTGAGTACTGTGAAAAGTACCCTGAGTCGGGGGCAGAGCTGCAACGCCGGATCAGGGGAGATCTGCCGGAAAATTTTGTAGATATTGCGGCTGAATTTATCGCCGGGCTTGAGGCGGCGGGTAAAGACCTCGCCACCCGCAAGGCCTCCCAGGCGGCTATTGAAAAATACGCATCAACGCTTCCTGAAATGCTGGGTGGCTCGGCTGATCTGACCGGCTCCAACCTTACCAACTGGTCGGGGACAGTTAATATTGAGCCGGGGAAATCGTTCACCGGTAATTATATTCGTTACGGGGTACGGGAATTTGGTATGACTGCCATGATGAACGGCATGGCATTGCACGGTGGGTTTATTCCATATAGCGGTACTTTTCTTGTATTTTCCGATTACGCAAGAAATGGTATTCGGATGGCAGCCCTTATGAAACAGCGGCTTATCTTTGTTCTGACCCATGACTCCATCGGAGTTGGTGAAGATGGCCCGACCCATCAGCCGGTGGAACATGTGGCAAGCCTGCGTCTTATTCCGGGGCTGAGCCTGTGGAGACCGGCAGATACCGTGGAGACGGCTGTTGCCTGGCAGAAGGCAATTGAGCGGAAAGATGGGCCGACCTGTCTTGTTCTGTCCCGGCAGACCCTGCGCCACCACCAGAAAACTCCACAGCAGGTCGCCAATATCAGCCGGGGTGGTTATGTCCTTGCAGGTGGCGGAGAAAATCCCCTGGCAATTATTATTGCCACTGGCTCTGAAGTGGGAATAGCCATGAAAGCTGCTATTCTTGTTGAAGAAAAAGGTTATAAGGTCAGGGTCGTTTCCATGCCCTCTCTTGATGTCTTTGAATCTCAGCAACAGTCATACCGTGATGCAGTACTGCCACCGGAAGTCACCGCCCGTTTGATTGTGGAGGCTGGTCGTTCCAGCGGCTGGTATAAATATGCGGGCAGTAAGGGCGAAGTCATGGGTATGGACAGCTTTGGCGAGTCGGCACCGGGGAATATCCTCTTTGATTTCTTTGGGTTTACTGCTGAAAAGGTTGCTGAAGCTATGCTTGAAATTATTTAATCCGGCACTCACCAGCTAATTCAATACTTGTCTTTTGGTAATCGGTGAGTGCCGGATTCTAAAGGATTTAGCGATGAGAAGGACAAAGATAATAGCAACACTTGGCCCGGGTACTGATCGTCCAGGTATTCTCAGGGAAATACTTGCATCTGGTGTTGATGTCGTTCGTTTGAATTTCTCCCATGGTGATCGTGAAGAACATCTGCGTCGGGCCGGGCAGGTCCGTCGGCTCGGGAAAGAGCTTGACCGGCAGGTTGGTATCATGGCAGACCTGCCAGGTGCCAAAATTCGTATAGGCGGGTTCAGGGACGGGCAGGTTGAACTGGTGGGAAAA
>CAZHPX010000286.1:0-2651 GCA_964534785.1 uncultured Desulfobulbaceae bacterium
ATTTAAGTAAAACAAAAATAAGGGGTCAGGTTGCATTCAAGCTCTCCCTGGTTGGCCTGGCAGGATTTGAAGATTTTTATCCTGCAGAACTGAGTGGCGGGATGCGTAAACGGGCCGGTCTGGCCAGAGCCATTGCCCTTGATCCGGAAATTCTTTTTTTTGATGAACCATCAGCTGGACTTGACCCGGTAAGTTCGAGGCGGTTAGATGAGTTAATTATCCAGTTGAGACAAAGTCTCAATGCCACAGTGGTCATCGTCAGCCATGAGCTTGCCAGCATTTTTGCCATTGCCACTAACAGCGTTTTTCTGGACACCGAGAGCCGTACCATGCTTGCCGTTGCCCCGCCCCTGACCATGCGTGCAGAGCATAACGATCCTCGCATTCAAGAGTTTTTACGGCGGGTGGAAGTTCCCGCTTGCCAGGTACCAGGGAAGGAAACAGGGAATAGAGAAATAGATCACGGAATCTGAAACTCCAAACTAGGAAAATACCATGACCAAAAAAGTAAGCACAACCGTTATCGGAGGATTCGTCATCACTGCCATTACCCTGTTGATCGCAGCGGTTGTTTTGTTTGGTGTCGGTGCATTCTGGAAACAAACCGAATTATATGTCCTTCACTTTGAGGAATCAATCAGAGGGCTTACGGTTGGCTCATCGGTAATGTTTCGCGGAGTTCAAATCGGTACAGTTAAATCCATAATGCTTCAGACCGATAATGAGCTGGCAACCGTTGCTATCCCTGTAGTAATTGAAATTAACGAGGAAAAATTCCGCTATCAGGATAGAGTGCGTCCCGACTTCAAACAATACTTTGCCCTGCTTATAGAAAATGGATTGCGTGCCCAACTTCACATACAGTCCATCGTGACCGGTCAGTTGTTGATTCAACTTGATTTTCACCCGGATACCGAGATAAGACTTAGTAATATTGACAGCAGATATGTCGAAATTCCAACGATAAGATCACCTTTAAGTGAGCTGGGTATTGCCCTGCAAGAGGTTCCCGCAAAAGAAATTATCACTAATATCCTGGAGATATCAAAACAGATCGAAGAAATATTGGCAGGAGAGGAAATTAACAAGTTCCTCCGTGACATGTCTTCAGCCGCCGAAAACACCAATATCCTGGTGAAAGATACAGGCAAGCTGGTAATCAAGATTGACGATAAAATAGATGTGTTCTCCAGGGAACTTGACCAGAGCCTTGAAAATGTTGAAACCATCCTTGCCGAAGCAATGAAAAGCGTAACCATGGCTGCCGACAGTGCCAGTGAAATGCTGACCAGTATAGACCGTGAAGTAGTACCTCTTGCCGCCAAATTAAGTCTGACCCTCGATGCAGCAACAAAAGCTCTGGAACACGCCGATACCACCATGCGAGCGGCCGAAAAATTTATTGAACGATCCGATACAAGGATAAAGATAAACCATACCCTCGACGAGATATCTGCTGCGGCCCGTTCCATGAAAGCATTGACTGATTATCTTGAACGACACCCGGAAGCCCTGCTCATGGGGAAAAGTGGAGGTGAAAATTGAAAGTTAATTCTTTTGGTAAACAGGCCGTAATGCTGTTGCTCTGTTTTACTCTGTCCGGAGTTTACGGTTGCGGCCAACGCAGTCAGCCCGCAACCTTTTACCTGTTGTCCCCGTTGTCGGAGACAGAAGCAGTTTATGGCGATAATGCTGCTCAACCGGTGAAAATATCAGTTGGGCCGGTTCGGATGTCTCCGTATCTTAAACGAAAACAATTGGTTATCCGTTCCGGCGAAAACAAGCTGATTGTCAGAGAATTCAATCGCTGGGGAGAACCGCTCCGGGAAAACTTCCAGCGGGTTCTGGTTGAAAACCTCTACCTGCTGCTCTCAACTCCCCATATCTATGAATTTGACCATCTCTTAGGTAAAGATATTGATTTTCAAGTGATTATTGATATCAAGCGGTTTGATGTCAGCGACAGCGGCCAGGCAGTATTATCTGCTTTCTGGAGCATTACTGACAGCGAAGGCAGGCGGCTGTTACGCGATAAAACTGTAATCCACCTTGAAATAAGGTGTCTTGAATCCAGGACCATCGTGAAAACATTAAATAAAATATTAACTGATTTCAGCATCGAAATTGCAGAGACAATTCTCTCTTTGCAGTGAACCTGAATCCGTGACGAAAAAGTATTGAAATTTGGTAAGCTCTCACCAGCTCAGAGGTTACGGTAAGTCTGGAGCTGCCCCGGTGAACGGTTACGCATTATGAGCGTCCCAACCTCCTAAGCCCGATCAGCCCTGCGGATAACATCACATAACTCAAGGGCTATGGTGGAAATTTCTTTTTCATCTGTTCCCTCGGTCATGACCCTGATGACCGGCTCGGTGCCGGAAGGTCTGACCAGGATTCTTCCCCGCCCCCCAAGTTTTTCTTCGGCCGCCTTTAATGCCTCCGGAAATCCGGGAATCTGTTCCGGTTTAATTTTACCCGATACCCGGACATTTTCCAGAACCTGCGGGTAAGTCTCCATGATGGTTGCAAGTTCAGAGAGCGGTTTTTTCTTCTTTATCATTATGGAAAGAATTTGTAATCCGGCAAGAATACCGTCCCCGGTGGTGTTATGATCGAGGAAAACCAGGTGGCCGGACTGCTCACCTCCAAAG
>CAZHPX010000287.1:0-2644 GCA_964534785.1 uncultured Desulfobulbaceae bacterium
GTATGGCTTTAATCTTTAATGTTTATAAATAGAGTGTGAAATAATGAGTGAATTTACGCTGGAGAGTTACCCTTTAATGCCTCTTCGGGATATTGTTATTTTTCCTGGTATGATCGCCCCCCTTGTTGTTGGACGTAAGAGATCGATACATGCACTCGAGAGAGCCATGGAGAACAGTTCGCTTGTTTTTCTTGTAACCCAGAAAGGGGCTGATGTTGATGACCCCCGCCCTGAACATTTATATTCTGTTGGTACTTTTGCTGCTGTCATGCAGTTGCTGCGGCTTCCGGACGGAACAATAAAGGCATTGGTTGAGGGAAAGCGACGGGGACGGATAGTTGATGTCAATGATGACGGTTCTCTTTATTCCGCTCGGATCGGTGAACTGCCGGATACAGATACCGATTCGCTGGAGTTACCGGCTTATGTCAGTGAGCTGAAAAAAGCTTTTGATTCTTATGCCTCTGTTAATAAAAAGTTGCCGGGGGAAGTGTTGAGATCGGTTACCTCCATAGAGGATCCTTCCCGATTGGTTGACCTGATTTGTTCCCATCTTCAGTTGAAAAGTACTGAAAAGCAGGAGGTTCTCGAAATAACCGGGGTGATTGAGCGGATAACCAGGGTTATGGAGTTTATTTTCAGGGAAATTGAGTTATTTGAGCTCGAAAAAAATATTCATGCCAAAGTAAAGAAACGGATGGCGGTTACCCAGCGGAATTATTATCTTGGCGAGAAAATAAAAGTTATCCAGGAAGAGATGGGGAAAGGAGGGGGAGGTAACGAATTTTCGGAGCTGGAGGAGGCCATTGAAAAAAAGAGTCTTCCGAAGGAAGTTCGGGAGAAAGCGGTCAAAGAGCTGGGAAGGCTCAGGATTATGCCGGCCATGTCTGCAGAGACAACGGTGGTTCGCAACTATATTGATGCCATTCTTGCCTTGCCCTGGGCTGAAAAGAGTGACTCTTTAATAGATATAGATAAGGCTCAGTCAGTTTTGGATGAAGATCATTACGGTTTGAAAAAGCCCAAGGAGAGAATCCTTGAGTATCTTGCCGTTCAGGTCCAGGTGGAAAAGGTAAAGGGACCTATTATTTGTCTGGTCGGGCCTCCCGGAGTGGGTAAAACTTCCATCTGCAAGTCAATTGCCAGGGCCATGGGGAGGAAATTTACCCGTCTCTCTCTGGGGGGTGTGCGTGATGAAGCTGAAATTCGTGGTCACCGTCGCACCTATATTGGAGCCATGCCCGGGAAGATAATTCATTCCATGCAGAAAGTAAAGACGATTAATCCGGTCTTCTGTCTTGATGAGGTGGACAAGATGAGCATGGATTTTCGGGGCGACCCGTCTGCCGCCTTGCTGGAAGTTCTTGATCCTGAACAGAATTATGCCTTTAATGATCATTATCTTGATCTTGATTATGATCTCTCCGAGGTGTTTTTCATTACCACTGCTAATACTCTTCATGGTATTCCTGTGCCTCTTCAGGATCGAATGGAGATTATTCCGATCAGCGGCTACACGGAAGAGGATAAACTCCATATCGCCTCTGATTTTCTGATTCCCAAACAGCTTGAGGCCACTGGTTTTAAACCGGATGATATTCAGTTCAGCAGAGCTGCTGTTCTTGAAGTAATCAGGAAATATACCAGAGAGGCAGGGGTACGAAATCTTGAAAGAACTCTTTCGGCTGTCTGCCGGAAAGTTGCCAGGGACCGCCTGAAGAAAAAAGATCGGGATAAGCAGTATCGGATTTCCACCCAGTCTGTGGCCAGGTATCTTGGAATACCTAAATTCCGTTTTGGGCTGGCTGAAGAGAAACATGAGATCGGGCTTACAACTGGTATGGCGTGGACAGAGGTTGGAGGTGAACTCTTGCAGATTGAGGCGACCCTGATGCCTGGGTCAGGCAAGATGACGGTGACCGGCAAGCTGGGGGATGTGATGCAGGAGTCGGTTCAGGCGGCTCTCTCGTATGTCCGTTCAAGGGCAATGCGGCTTGGTCTTGATGCTGATTTTTATAAATCCATTGATATCCATGTTCATGTACCGGAAGGGGCTATTCCCAAAGATGGGCCGTCGGCTGGAATTACCATTGCTGCAAGCATTGTTTCAGCGATTCTTAAATTGCCGGTTGATCGCCATCTTGCCATGACAGGAGAAATCACCCTTCGCGGCCGTATCCTGCCCATAGGGGGGTTGACGGAAAAACTGCTTGCAGCCCGTCGCGGTAATATAACCAGGGTGTTGATCCCTAAGGAGAACGAAAGGAATATTGAGGAAGTACCGCATAAAATTCGCAGCAGTCTAAATATTGAACTGGTTGATGATATGGATGATGTGCTGCAGAAAGCCTTGATTGTTACCGATGAGGATTTTTCTCTTTTCAAGGATGTGTCTCTGGAATCTATTTACAATGATTTCACTGTGTCATCCCATAATACTCCCCCTCAGTAGTTTGTTTTTTTGTGAAAAATATGTGGATTGGGAGTTGGGATCTGTCCAACTTGTTTTCCGGATATCTCCTTAATAATTAAATGTTTTATTTCTAATAATTTTTTCTTGACGGAGTAGAGGATACTTGGTAGATACATCACATCCTTTGGGGCGGTTAGCTCAGCTGGGAGAGCATCGGCCTTACAAGCCGAG
>CAZHPX010000288.1:0-2619 GCA_964534785.1 uncultured Desulfobulbaceae bacterium
CTCAAAGCTCAAGCTTGGTGATGATATTGATTTGCTCGTTGTTGCTCAGCGAACTCCCGGCTTTGTCGGGGCGGATCTGGAAAACATCTGCAATGAATCTGCTATTCAGGCCCTGCGACGCAAAAGTCACAGTGTTCTCATGAAAGATTTTGAGGCCGCCATTGACCGGATAATGGCCGGACCGGAGAAAAAGCACCGGGCCCTTAATCTGGAAGAGAAACACCGGGTTGCCTTTCATGAATCAGGGCATACTCTGGTCGCTGAAACCGTACCAACCGGTGAGCCGGTACATAAGGTTTCCATCATTCCCCGTGGGGTTGCCGCCCTGGGTTATACCCTCCAACTGCCGGTGGATGAAAAATTCCTTTCCACCGAAACAGAGATGAAAGATCAGATCGCCATTCTCCTCGGCGGTCGGGTGGCAGAAGAGATAATCTTTAACGATGCATCTTCAGGTGCGGCCAACGATCTGGAACGGGCTTCAGAAATTGCCCGCTCCATGATAACCAGCCTCGGCATGAGTAAAGAGCTTGGTCCGGTTACCTACGGGAAAAAACAGGAATTACAGTATCTCGGTGTTCGTGGACAGGAAGAACGAAATTTCAGTGAAACCACTGCCAGACTTATTGATGAAGAAGTCAGGAGAATAATTGATGAACAGTACCGGATAACAAAAAAAATATTGACCGAAAAAAAAATAATCCTTGAGGCAATAGCAGTCCGTCTTGAAGAAAAAGAAGTTATGAGCGGTGAAGAAGTAAAAGAAATTATTCATGAAACAGGGAGTTAATCCCTGGCTTTGCCAAAAATAAAAAACCGGCAGCAGAAAAGGTTATCTCCCACCTTTCTGTTGCCGGTTTTTTTATACTTCATTCACGATGAAAGTCAGCTACCGCCTATTTTTCAGCCACCGCCCTTGGCTGCCGCCGGAGCCTGATTCCCAGTGTTTCCATCTGCAGCCCCCATGATTGAACCCCGGCTAATTCTTACCCGGACATTATCAGCAATCTCCAGGGTTACAATTGTATCGGTCAACCCGGTGATACGGCCATGGATACCACCACCGGTGACGACCTTCTCTCCCTTTTTTAAATTACTTAGATAAATCTGATGCTCCTTGGCCTTTCTCTGCTGGGGACGGATAAGCAGAAAATAAAAAACAGCAAAGATAAGAATAAGGGGGATAAATGAAGCAAAACCGGCACCAGCCGCAGGAGCGGCTCCTTCAGCATAAGCAATTCCAACCATTGTTTTTTCTCCTCTTAAAATAAAAAAATTAAATCCGACACTGAATAATCATTTAAAAATCAACATCTGTCAAGCTGGTGAGTGCCGGAATAAAATTCCAGGCGAAACTCCATAAACCGATCCTCATTAACAGCCTTTCGCATATCAGCCATCAATGAACAATAATAATGCAAATTATGGATGGTGTTAAGCTGACAAGCCATAATCTCCCTGCACTGGAAAAGATGGCGAAGATAGGCCCGTGAATAATGACGGCATGTATAACAACTGCATTGTTCATCAACAGGGCGGTGGTCATCCCGCCAGCGACTATTTTTTATAACAAGTCTGCCCTCAGAAGTAAAGAGCATTCCATTACGGGCATTCCGGGTCGGCATTACACAGTCAAACATATCCACCCCCCGGTAGACCCCCTCCACCAGATCTTCAGGAGTTCCGACCCCCATAAGATAAATCGGATACTCAGCAGGCAGATGGGGAACAGTGGCCTCAAGCATTTCCTCCATCAATTCTTTTGGCTCGCCAACCGAGAGACCGCCAATAGCATAACCGTCAAAGCCGATATCAATCAATTCCAGTGCCGATTCCCGTCTTAAATCGGGAAACATCCCACCCTGGACAATCCCAAAAAGAAGCTGGCCGGTGTCAGTCTGGGCCTCGCGACACCGCTTTGCCCAGCGACCGGTGAGGGCTGTGGATCTGTTTGCTTCCTCCCTGTCAGCCGGATAGGGAATGCAGGTATCAAGCACCATCATTATATCAGAGCCAAGGGCTTCCTGGACATGGACAGCATCCTCCGGGCTTAAGAATAGCCTGGAGCCGTCAAGATGGGAACGGAATTCCGCTCCCTTTTCCGTGATCTTTGCCAGCTCCCTGAGACTGAAAATCTGAAATCCGCCGGAATCGGTGAGAATCGGTCTCTGCCAGTGCATAAATTTATGTAATCCGCCAAATCCGCGGATAAGTTCATGGCCCGGGCGGATAAAGAGATGATAGGTATTGGCGAGGATAATCTCTGCCCCGACATCAAGCAGATTTTCCGGAGCCATGCCCTTGACGGTGGCCTGGGTTCCAACCGGCATGAATACCGGAGTCCGGAAAGTTCCATGGCGGGTGGAAACCTCACCGCAACGGGCAGCACATTCAGTTGAAGAAGCTGATAAGGTAAATGGGGAAGAAAGCACAGTAAATTTACCCCTGTTCAGTTACGACCGGTGAAGGCCAGTTTAAGGCTCAATCCAATCAGGGCAACCCCAATCAACCTGTCGAACCAGTGACCGATTTTAAGAAACATCCTCCGCACCGCATCGTGACCGAACAGAAAAGAGAGACCAGAAAACCAGATAGCTGTAGCCACTGCCATATATAACC
>CAZHPX010000289.1:0-2517 GCA_964534785.1 uncultured Desulfobulbaceae bacterium
TAAAAGACTTACCCTAACTCTCTGCAAGCTTATTAAACTATTCAAACTATGTAGTATTCTACTATCCTACCTATATCCTCAACAACTCATTTATACTATGACATTTTCGAAAACCAATATTAGATATACAGTTCATACTCTTGTTTCTCGATTTTTACTGGCTCGTCTTATTTTTACCAGATGAAAGAAATTGCCAAATATTCTGGGAATCAATGTAGTTTTCCTCAATCTGTCGCCGCACATGTCGATGGTCATGTTAAATTGAGCCAAAAATGGTCATTAGAAACTGAGCCACTAGGGAATTGAACAGGGGGGACCGTAGGTTCACTCCCCCCTGTTCAATTTTCCGGGTAAATGCCTATGTTGATGCTTTTATCCGGGATAATCGTGGAGAGTTTATGAAAAAAAGGAGACCATTTTGGATATACTGGATCTGCACAGGTCCGGCTTGAGCCAGCGAGCCATAGCCCGGCGCCTGGGCATAAGCCGCAACACCGTCAAAAAGTATCTTGAGACCCCGGAAAGCTGCTTGAAAAACCCAAAACCATATCATCGCACAAGCATCCTTGACCCTTATCACAACACAATTAAGGCCTGGCTTGACGAAGACGGGTATTACACTGCCACCTGGATATATGACCGCCTTGTCAACCAAGGCTATACTGGCAGTTATGAAACCGTTAAGCGGAAGGTCGGGAAGCTCAAAAAACACAAACAGAAGATAGCTTACATGCGTTTTGAGACTGAGCCCGGTCATCAGGCTCAGGTAGATTTCGGGGAGTTCCAGGTTGAACTTCCGAACGGCGGTATCAAAAAGTTGTATCTATTTTCAATGATTCTGGGATATTCCCGGAAGATTTACACAGAACTGATTGAACGATGTGATATGCCAAGTTTCCTTGACTGCCATATCCATGCATTTGAATACTTTGGCGGAGTTCCGGATCAAATCCTATATGACCGGATGAAAAACGTATACATCGCCAAACTGGCCGGCAAAGACAAGTTCAACTCAACCCTTATTGGATTTGCAATCCATTACGGATTTGCCCCAAAGGTAGCACCGGCCTATGCGGCATGGGTAAAGGGTAAGGTAGAGCGGCCTTATACCTTTATCCGTGAAGGGTTCTGGCGTGGATACGGCTATGTGAGCCTTGTGACGGCCAATAAGGATCTTTGGTCATGGGTTAAAAAAAAAGATGAACGGGTTCATGGAACCACCCATGAAAAGGTCAGTACCCGATTTGAGCGTGAGCAGCCCCATCTGAATATGCTTCCACCACAGCCCTTTGATACCTCATACCGCATTTACCGGAAAGTTTATAAAGATTGTACAGTTCATTTTGAGGGTAATCGTTATGTTCTTCCCCACAGCCTGGTTGGAGAACTGGTCATACTACGGGTAAAAGATGGCCAGCTGCGTATTTTTGAAAACAACTGGATGGTCGTGTCCTATGACATACCTTCTACAAAGGGGAATCTGGTTCAGAAGAAGCAGTTTTACGATGCCCTGAAAAAAGATATGGCCATGAACCGGCGCAAGTATCATCATGGTAAAAAGGGCAAGGGACGGGCAAAGCAGACCATCAGCCCCCAAAAGCCCAAATATGACATGGATGTAGAGGTCCGTCCCATCTCGGCATACGAAGAGATAATGCAGGAGGTGTTCGCATGAGTGATACCCTTGTGATGGACCGTATTGAATCCAACCTGATCCGGTTAAAGTTGCCCCGGATATATGAAATCTTAGGCGGCCTTACCCAAACAGCCGAAGAGCAAGGCAAAAGCTATTTGACTTTTCTGGATGAACTCCTGGAAGAAGAAGTGGCTGCAAAAGAGCAGCGCCGGATAGAAACCGCCCTAAAAATATCCGGGCTACCGTACATCAAAAGCATTGATGATTTTGATTTTACCTTCCAGCCGGGCCTGGATAGGCAGAAAATCATGGGGTTGTTTGATCTCAGCTTCATCCGTCAGAAAGGCAATGTGATATTCCTTGGCCCTCCCGGAGTTGGAAAGACCCATCTTGCAGTATCCCTTGCATTGAAAGCATGCCAGGCCGGGATGAGCATTTATTTTACCAACATGGAAGACCTGATCATCAAATTGAGAAAGGATCATGAGGCCGGTAAACCCGGTAAGGGTCGTGGTTACTATAAATCCTCCCTGGTTGTTGTTGATGAGGTGGGATATACGCCCATCACCCGCGAAGAGTGCAATCTGTTCTTCCGCTTTATTGCAAACAGATATGAGAAAAACAGTACCATCATCACATCCAATAAGGCATTTGGAGACTGGACAGAGCTGTTCCATGATCCAATCATTGTAACGGCTATTCTTGATCGTCTGCTTCATCACAGCGCTGTTATTAACATCAGAGGCAACAGTTACAGATTAAAAGGAAAAATGGAAAATCAGGATAAAGGAGGATTATGACCTAAAGGCCACTCGTAAAATGAATCGGTGTGGCTCAATTTTAATGACCATAAATGGCTCAGTTCCTCGTGACCATTGACA
>CAZHPX010000290.1:0-2509 GCA_964534785.1 uncultured Desulfobulbaceae bacterium
CCCATCTCCATAATATCAGCCGGGGCTGTTCTCGGAAAACTCTGCCACTCAGTTTTTACTGCCAGCACCAGGAAAACAGCGAAAACAATGCCACCAAGGGCAAAACCAAGCGGCCCTGAAAAACGGGTTATCTGCCGTCCCGGCATGTCACCTTTTTCCGGGGCAGCCATCATAATGGCAAAACCAATCAGAACAGCAACCGCACCGACATAAATAAGCATCTGCATCATGGCCAGAAACGGCGAAAGAAGAAAATAATATGCACCGGCAACCCCGGTAAAGCAAAGAGCAAGACCGGCAACGCAACGAACCATCCTTCTGGAAGTGGTCGCTATCAATGCCCCGATAAAGATAATTCCGATGGTCATCAGAAATACCAGACCGACAAAACTCTCTGCTGAAAAAAGAGAAAAATCAGCCGCCTGACAAGTAGTTACCTGCATCAGTCCTGCTCCCTGTGACTCTGATCTGTTAGTCTTCCCAGAAGATCAAATATGTAGTCTTCCTTTCTCACACTGGCCAGGTTGTACTCTTTGGAAAAGCGAATTGCCCCGAACTTGCAACTTTCAATACAAGTGCCACACAGGCTGCAGGTGGTAAAATCAAGACTATACCTGGTCAAGGATTTTTTCTTTTCTCCTTCCTGTTTTTTGCCGGCAAGAGAAATACATTCTGAAGGACAGTTGCGTTGACACATGCCGCAGACAATACATTTTGGCCTGCCGGTTTCCCTGTCTCTAATCAGCTCTATATGACCACGATATCTATCCGGTATTTCCGGCACCTCCCAGGGATACTGCCTGGTGATCACCGGCCTGAGAAATTCCCTTGCCGTAATGGAAAGTCCGGTTACCAGACTTCTGGCACCGCCAATGACATCGCTCCAATATTTACTCATATTAAAAAAATCCCTTGATTTTACAGCTCTTTTTTTTGTTAAAATAAATTTATTAATGAGATTTTAAAAAAACAAAAAATCAAAAAATCTTGATGAAAGCTGCGGTCATCAGCAAATTAGCCATGGCAAAAGGAATAAGTATTTTCCATGATAGATTGAGCAGCTTGTAAACCTGGGTCCGCGGAAAAGTCCAGCGAATCCAGATAGTCGCAAAAAGAAGGAGATAAATCTTAATCAGGAACCACCACACTCCTGGAAACAAACCAAACGGACAACCCCATCCACCCAGAAAAAGAATGGTAATCAGACAGGCACCGACCACCATGTTCAGATACTCTCCCATCATAAACAGACCAAACCCCATGGAACCGTACTCTGTCATATGCCCGGCTATCAGTTCGGACTCAGCCTCCGGCATATCAAAAGGGGCACGATTAGTTTCAGCAAGGATACAGATGAAAAAAATAATAAAGGAAACTGGCATGATAACAGCGTGAGCCAGCGAATGATTAACAAAGGGAAGAACATTCCAGTTCCAAAACCCGCCCTGTTGATGCTGAACAATGACTTCCAGGTTCATGGAACCAGTCAGCATGACAATAGTTATCACCGTCAACAGCATGGGAATTTCGTAGGCCAGATTCTGAGATATGCAGCGGGTGGCGGCAAGAAGTGAATATTTATTACCGGAAGCCCAGCCGCCAATCAGCACGGCCATCATACCGAGGGCTGCCAGAGCAAAGATAAGCAATACCGATAATTCAATCGCTACACCCTGTATATTATCGGAAAAAGGAATGACTGCAAAGGAGGTCATGGCCGGAATCATGGCCAGAACAGGAGCAACCCGAAATAGAATCCCATCCACCCCCTGGGGAACAAGCAACTGCTTACTCATCAGTTTAAAACCATCTGCCAGCGGTTGCAACAAACCATGGAAACCAACTTCAAACGGCCCAATTCTCCGCTGAATACGAGCAGCACCTTTTCGCTCAAACCAGCCAAGATAAGCAGCGTTCAGCCCGGCAAACGCCATGAAGCCAAGCAGGTAGAGCAGTGGACGCCAGATGTCTTCCATAGTTTTTTTCCCTCGGCCATCAAAAAATAGAAATTTTTCCCTTTTTTTATTCCTAACGATCTATTTCAGGAATAACCAGATCCAGACTTCCCAGATATGCCAGTGCATCGGAGAGCAGCATTCCCTCAGTCACCTCGCCAAAACAGCTTAAATTTGAAAAAGTAGGCGAACGAATTTTAAGTTTGTAAGGATTCTTGCCACCATCACAAATCAGACGATAGCCAAGATTACCACGGGCAGTTTCCACGGCTCCATAATAATCACCGGCGGCCGGTTTTAAAACTTTGGAGACCTTACCCATAATCGGCCCCTCAGGCAGTCTATCCAATGCCTGCTCAACAATCCGCAACGACTGCTCAAATTCATCCACCCTCACCATGTAACGGGCCATGGCATCACCATCAGTATAGACAGGGATATCAAAATCAAACTCTGGGTAAACTGAATAGGCTTCGTTTTTGCGGACATCGTAATCAATACCTGAACCTCGTGCCACCGGACCGGTACAACCATATCTGCGACATTGTTCCCCG
>CAZHPX010000291.1:0-2503 GCA_964534785.1 uncultured Desulfobulbaceae bacterium
GATACAAATCTTTTTATACCAGATAGTTGAGAAAAAGCAATACTGGTGGAACACTTGAATGGTTATTTATAAACCATTATTTTGATCTTGACAAAAAAAAATGATGTTTATGTATATGTTGAAATATTATATAAGAAAGTCGAAGTTTATGAAAAATGTTTCAGGTTATGGTCAAAAAAAGTGTTATAATTCGTAACCTGAGATATTTATAAATCAGCCAGGGTCGTTGCCGCCGTGGTTTTTTGAAGGGTGTTGTCAGGAGTTAGTGGAGAGTTATCATGAATGAGCAGGTATTAAAAAAATATCGTCCTTATCCGAAAATGGATATTCCGGATAGAACCTGGCCGGACAGGGTTATTGACAAGGCTCCATTATGGTGCAGTGTTGATCTTCGGGATGGGAATCAAGCTCTGATTCAGCCGATGAATCTTGAGGAGAAGCTGGAGATGTTTCAGTTGCTCATCGAGGTGGGATTTAAGGAGATTGAAATAGGTTTTCCCTCTGCTTCCCGGGTGGAGTATGATTTTTCCCGTCTTCTTGTTGAGCGGAACCTTATCCCTGACGGGGTAGTCATTCAGGCCCTCACCCAGGCTCGTGAACATTTAATAAAAAGGACTTTTGAGTCTTTTGCCGGTGCAAAAGAGGCTGTTGTCCATTTGTATAACTCTACATCTACCCTGCAGAGGCAGGTTGTTTTTAAAAAAGGCCGCAAAGATATTATTGAACTGGGAGTTAAAGGTGCCAGGCTTATCGGCAGGGAATCAGGACGAACCGAAACCGGTATTCGCTATGAGTATTCCCCCGAGAGTTTCACTGGGACCGAAATGGATTTTGCCCTGGATATATGCGAGGCAATAATGGATGTCTGGGAACCGACCCCGGAAAATCCGATTATTATTAATCTGCCGGCCACGGTTGAGATGGCGACCCCGAATATTTATGCCGATCAGATAGAGTGGTTCTGCCGGCATTTGAAGAGTCGTGACTGTACTCTTATCAGTGTTCACGCCCATAATGACCGGGGTACGGCAATTGCCGCCACCGAGCTGGCTTTGATGGCTGGGGCTGATCGGGTTGAGGGGACATTATTTGGTAATGGTGAGCGAACCGGAAATGTTGATATTCTCACCCTTGCCATGAATATGTTCAGCCAGGGAGTTGACCCCTGTCTGGATTTTTCCAATATTAACAAGGTAGTTAATGTCTATGAAAGGTGTACCAGGCTGAGCGTTCATCCCCGTCATCCTTATGCCGGGGAACTGGTATATACAGCTTTTTCAGGTTCCCATCAGGATGCTATCAGCAAGGGCATGGAGACCGTGGACAGGGAAGGACTCTGGGCAGTGCCGTATCTCCCCATTGACCCACGGGATGTGGGACGGAGTTACGAGTCTATTATACGGATTAATTCCCAGTCCGGCAAGGGTGGTGCTGCTTATATAATGGATAAAGAGTTTGGTTTCATACTACCCAAGGACATGCAGACTGGTTTTGGCAGGGTCATTCAGGAGGCATCTGACCTGGCCAGAGGTGAGTTATCCGCTGATGATATTCTTAAAACTTTTGAGCGGGAATACCTTCTTAATAATAGCCGTTATAAGATGAAAAGTTTTCAGGTGTTGAAGAGGCATGTGGATCATGATAAAAAGTTATCAACCGCTGTGGTGGAAGCTGTGTTGATTGTTGATGGCAGGGAAGTGGTGATTAAGGGTGATGGGAATGGTCCCCTGGATGCTTTTTGCAATGGCCTGAAAAAAGATATTGGTCTGGATTTTTGTCTCCATGCCTACCACGAACATGCCTTGACCCGTGGTTCCGGAGCCAAAGCTGTTGCCTATATCGAGATTTATAATGAACGGGAAGAAAGCTGGTGGGGAGCTGGACTGGATACGGATATAATTATCTGTTCCATTAAAGCCCTGCTCAGTGCTTTAAACAGGAATAATCTTTTTTACAGGGAACATCCCCATGAAAATTGATTGTTACCCTACCATTGTTGACAGATCATGGAGTGTGGATAACTAATGATATTACCGAAGGGTTTACAGAGTATATTAAAAACTGTCAGCACCATTGCAGACTGGTTTTTGGTTATTGCCGGAGCGTTCATGATGGCACTGGGCTGGTTCAGGGTGGATGTGGTTGAAGCAAAGTACTTGATTGTCTTTTGCGGAGGTCTGCTTTTTGTTGCCGGCTGCTGGTTCAGGTATCGGAGCTGGAGGAAGAAGTCGTAAAGTGTTATAACAGACTTCGTCAAACATTTAAGGGTTCTTAGTTTTTCACTGATTCCTCACCAACCCGAATATTTACCAGCGTTTGTTTGTTAATCTTGCGGTTACGGTATCTTGAACATAATGCCATTCGGGCAGAAGTTACCAGTTATTAATGATCGATAACTGACAATTGGTCACTTAACAGGAATGAGGGTACAATACAAAAAAAAGTGGTAACAAAAATGGTAATTTATCACTCTGTTTTCACTGCTAAAAAGCGAATGTCGAAC
>CAZHPX010000292.1:0-2456 GCA_964534785.1 uncultured Desulfobulbaceae bacterium
AATCATGGGACTTCTCTCAGCACTTAATGCCGGTAAAACAAGTTTACACACCAGCCAGAAAGCAATCGAAATTGTCGGCAATAATATTGCCAATGTCAACACAGAAGGATACTCCCGTCAGCGGGCCGAATTAAAGCAAATTCCATCTATTGTTTTTGGTGGTTTTTTTGTGGGCCAGGGAGTGGCGGTTTCCAATGTCCGCAGAGAACATGATATCTTTATCACCAGGCAGCTCCAGGAAAAATCCATTTCTTTTGGTGAAGAGAACGGCCGTTCACTCCCCATGCGTGAGTTAGAGAGGGTTTTCAATATCTCCGGCGAAAACCTTGCCTCGGAGATGTGTCGTTTTTTTGACTCCTGGCAGAAACTAACCACCAACCCCAGCGGCCAGGTTGAAAGAGACATGGTGATTCAACGGGGTCAGTTGCTTGGTGATGCTTTTCGAAATACCTATGAGGAAATGGATGTGGTCTCCGGAAACATCAATAACGCCATCGTTGCCAAAATTCCGGCTTTGAATGAAAAACTGGCAGAAGTCGCAAGACTTAATCAGCGGATTCACATGGTGGAGATTTCAGGCCAGACTGCAAACGGGGCCAGAGATCAAAGGGATTTACTGATAGAGGATATATCCAGGGAACTTGGTGTCCAGACCTATACCGATAACCGCGGTATGCTGGCCGTCCAGTTATCCGGCGGCACTCCGCTTGTCCACGGCCAGGAGGCAATGACCATTGAAACTGTCCAGGTTGGTTCTGATGTTGATCTCCGGGTTCGTATGGGTAACAGTGTAAAAAATATTCTCACCAGAGAAATGGGCGGAGAGGTGAGAGGTTTGTTTGAAGTAAGGGATGTGTTTATAAGTAATCTCCGCACTGACCTTGACAACCTCGCAGTTGAATTAACCTCGGCGGTCAATGATATCCATGACAACGGCTACGGTTTAAACGATGATGTTCAGAGACTTTTCTTTGAAGACTTGAGTGGACCACCGCCGACAGCAAACGCAGGCAGACATATCATGGTTCATGCGGATATAGCAGGTAATGCCGGTAATCTTGCGGCGGGTACGGAGTACCCGGCAGCTCCCGGCGATAACCGCAACGCCCTGGAAATAGCGGCTCTGGAAACAACCCATCGCATAGCCGGCACAGACACCTTTGATAATTTCTATGCCAAAATGGTTTCATCCGTTGGTATTGAGGCATCCCGCAACAAGATAGCCCTCGGCGGGGCAAAAGATGCAACCATTCAACTGACCAACCTCAGGGACGGTTTTGCCGGGGTCTCACTTGAACAGGAAATGATTGACCTGATTCAGTTTCAACGGGGATTTGAATCATCAGCGAAATTCCTTGCCACCATTGACGAGATGATGGGTGCACTACTTCAGCTCAGGAGATAAACAATGCAGGCTACCCAGGGAACAACCTACCGGATGTTAGGTTCCCGGTTAAACGATATCACCAATGAATTAGAAAGGCTGCGTACTATTGGTGCCACCGGCAAGAAACTCAATGCCCCCTCCGACGACCCTGCCGCCATCCGGCCAGTATTGACCGCCCGTAAACAGATCAGCAATGTGGACAGGTACCTGGCAGCCATGGGCCAGTCCATGGACAAAATGCAGGCAACCGATGGGTATCTGAATCATGTGGAAAACATCATGCAACGGGTCAAGGAGATAGCTGTTAACGGGGTTAACGGTGCCTTGAACGATGCCAATGCCGCCGTACTGGCAGATGAAGTGGCCCAGATGCGTAAAGAACTCCTTGATGCGGCAAACGGCATGGTTGACGGCAAGTATATTTTTGCCGGATATATGGAGCAGAGCAAACCTTTCTCGCTCAATCCAGATCCGCTGCATAACCCGAAAGATCCGCTCTATGATCCAGCCCTTTATGATCCAGCCGATCATCGTACCTGGCCGGTTATTTATCATGGTGACGAAAACCGAACCGAGCTGGAAATAACTCCGGGAGAACGACTCCAGGTTAACCTGACCGGCAATGATCTTTTTCTTGGCACAAAGAACTGGAACCAGCCGCCATACAATCCGCCTGATCTTGCAGGAAACACGCCCAACATGGTTGATCCCGGCAGGTTTAATCTATTTGCTGTGCTTGTGGATACGGAAAATGCCTTGCGAATCCCAACCCCTGATCCCAACACCGTTCCGCCGCCGACAGATTTTGATCCCCGGGCAACGGCTCTCCAGACACAAATAGCCGCCATTGACGGGGCATCCGAACAAAACCGGCGGCTGCGCAGCCAGCTTGGCAACCTTACCAGCCGGGTTGAGGAGGCCGCCCGACACCAGGAAGTGGTCATGGTTGACCTGCAACAGATACTTTCCCGCTACCAGGATGCTGATGCCATTGAGGCGTTTAATAACATCATCAAACAGGAAACAGCCTTTAAGGCGGCTCTTAGTATTACCGGCAAGATTTCCCGGA
>CAZHPX010000293.1:0-2454 GCA_964534785.1 uncultured Desulfobulbaceae bacterium
AAAAGGCCGCTTATGTGATGGTAAAAGATTTTGGTCTGTCAATACATAAATCATCATAAACAGGAATCAAAGAGTAAAAATGAAATCAAATTTTTTAAAATTTATATGTTTTTTAACCGTCCTGCTCCTAATGATATCAGGTTGTGTAACACCGGAATCGCAGTTAGTGGGAACAAAAGCACCGGACTTCACCCTTGACCGACTTGACAACGGTTCTGTTTCTCTAACTGATCTATCGGGGAAACCAGTTCTCCTTGAATTCTGGGCTCCATGGTGTCCAGGATGCTTAGACAATATAGCCCCGATGAAAGAGTTGTACTCTCGTTTTGCCGGCAGAGTCCATATCATAGCCCCATCTCTTGAAGAAGACCGTAAAAGTATCAGTGCATTTGTGCAGAAGCACAACATTCCTTATCCGATAATACTTGCTACCAGAAATTTTCTGTCCGATTACCAGATAAGCACTATCCCGGTTACCATAATTATTGACAAAAATGGCATTATTCGCAAACACCACCTGGGCCGCATAAAAGTAGAAGATATTTCCGGGATACTTGAATCATTACTTTAGGCCACTGCTCCTGGTATCACCGCTTATGCGGCAAAGGGTAAACAATGCAGAAGCCAGAGGAGAGAAAGCTGGTTATTCCGTCTTCTGTCTTCTGGTTTCTGGCTTCTGATACAGACACCGGAAAATAAATCCGTCCCCTTTTTTGTTCTTCTTTTTTTCGCCTTTTTTTCAAATCCCACGGGATTAATGTACCCCTGACAAGAGTGATGGCATCGGAGTATAATCCATCAACCGCTGCCGGGGAGTAAATCCGGCATCCTCGACAAGGCGTTTGATTTCTTTTTCGGACAGACGGAAATGAACTCCTGCAGCAGCAACCACATTTTCCTCAATCATGGTTGAGCCGAAATCATTGGCTCCAAAAAACAGGGAGACCTGGGCGATTTTAGGCCCCTGGGTAACCCAGGACGCCTGGATGTTATCAAAATTATCGAGAAAAATTCTGCTCAAAGACAACATCCGCAAATACTCGTAACCGGTGGTTTTTTTAATTTCTTTACCG
The DNA here is from genome assembly GCA_964534785.1 of uncultured Desulfobulbaceae bacterium. Taxonomy (GTDB): domain Bacteria; phylum Desulfobacterota; class Desulfobulbia; order Desulfobulbales; family Desulfobulbaceae; genus DRLX01. Next base: position 1,074 of record CAZHPX010000293.1, read on the forward strand.
CTGTCGCCTTTGGCCAGGGTAGTGTTGTCCGGCTGAAAGGGCCAGGGAATAAAGGCGGTAAACCCGCCGGTACGATCCTGAAGCTCACGAAGCCGATCAAGGTGCTCAAGCCTCTCTTCAATGGTCTCCACATGACCAAACATCATGGTGGCAGTGGTACGCATCCCCAGGCTATGGGCTTCCTCCATAACCGCAAGCCATTGCTCGGCAGTAGCCTTTAGTGGTGCCAGTATTTTTCTCACCCGCTCAGATAATATCTCAGCTCCCCCCCCGGGCATGGAATCCAGACCTGCTCTCTGCAGCCTCTCAAGAACCGTTTTTGCAGGCAAACCGGAGAGTTCCGCAAAATGACAGATTTCCGGTGGTGAAAACCCATGAACATGGATACCGGTCTTTTTCATGAACCGGAGCATTTCTTCGTAAAACTCTAATGGCTTATCAGGGTGCAGCCCGCCCTGAAGAAGAATCTGGGTACCGCCGAGAGCCTGGGTTTCCCTAATCTTTTCCTCAAGCTCTTTATGGGAAAGCAGGATGCCAGTCTTATCTGCAGGAGATTTAAAAAAAGCACAAAACTTGCAGGCGGAAATACAGATATCCGTATAGTTGATGTTTCGGTCAATTACATAGGTGACAACTGATTGCGGGTGTTTTCGCCGCCGGACATGATTAGCGGCAAGACCAAGGGTGAGTAAATCTGCTCCGGCATGAAGCTCAAGAAACTCGTCTCCGTTAATCCGTTTGCCTTTAATAACTTTGTCAATAACTTGCTCTGTCATAACCTAAAACTTCCCGATAACATTGTAAAGGGTATCCCGTTGCACCGGCACCCTGTCTGCTTCCTTAATCAGGCGGATAAGCGTCTTGTGACCAATGGCCTGGGCGGTCTGTGCCCCTGCCATATGGGTAATCACCTCTTCCTTGACAGTTCCGTCCATATCATCGGCACCAAAAGAAAGAGCGACCTGGGCCATCTTGGGCCCTATCATCACCCAGTACGCTTTAATATGGGGGAAGTTATCCAGCATAAGCCGGGCCACGGCAATATTTTTCAGATCATTCGTGCCGGTGGTGGAAGAATGCTCAGCCATGGCCGTATTCTTGGGATGGAAAGCAAGAGGAATAAAGGCCAGAAAACCTTCAGTCTCGTCTTGTAGTTTTCGCAGGGCATCGAGATGTTCCAACCGTTCTTCTATGGTTTCAATGTGCCCATAGAGCATGGTTGCATTTGATTTCAACCCGCACCCGTGAACAGTACGGGCGACATCAATCCATCCTTCACCGGAGAGTTTTTCCTCACAGGTTAACTTCCTGATTCTTGGGCTGAATACCTCTGCCCCGCCACCGGGAACAGAGTCGAGTCCGGCCTGTTCAAGCTCTTTAA
>CAZHPX010000294.1:0-2454 GCA_964534785.1 uncultured Desulfobulbaceae bacterium
GGAGAGTCTTTCTCACCTCCCATGCCTTGGCTTTTGAGTTGATTTCGCTGGTACTTTTCATGGCAATAGTCGGGGCCCTTGTTCTGGCCCGTAAAGGAAGAAACTGATCATGTTCCTGCTTGATTTATATAATTGTCTTGAGGTTTTTCTGATTCTTGCAGCCATGCTGTTCGGGTTTGGCATTTATGGCCTGATTGCCCACAGAACGATAATTGGTATGCTTATTGGTGCTGAGCTGATTCTTGCCGGAGCTGCCATGAACCTCATGGCATTCAACCGGTTTCTGGCTCCGGAACCGGTTATCGGTCAGATTTTTACCCTGGTTATCATGGGTATTGCCGCTGCTGAGGCGGCAATAGCTATTAGTATAATTATCTCGGTTTATCGCAACTATAAATCAATTGATGGTGATGATATTGTTGACCTGCGTGGTTAGTGAAAAGGGCGGGTATAACGGAGGGTGGAGTTTCTCCATCATGCTTGCTGCCGGTACCCCGGCACACCTGGTAAATTGTTACAAGGATTGAATATGGACACCGCTTCCACAACTTTACAGATTATAGAAAGTTCCAGCCTGGGCGTGGCGGTGCTGATTCCGCTTTTTGGTGCTTTGGCTGTACTCCTGCTGAGAAACGATCCCAATCGCAGGGAAGCGGCTTCATTATGTGCATCTATTGTACTCTTTATGTTCGTTCTCTCTTTTATTCCGGGCTTACTGTCTGGTCATACCTATGTTTATACTGCTTTCAATCTTCTTCCCGGACTCTCCGTCACCTTGAGGGTAGATGGTTTCTCCATGATTTTTGCCATGGTTGCCTCATCTCTGTGGATAATAGCAGTTTCTTACTCCATGGGGTATATGCGGGCCCATGATGAGCCTTGCCAGACCAGGTTCAATGCCTGCTTTGCCCTTGCTATTTTCGGGGCAATAGGTGTGGCTTTTTCCGATAACCTTTTTACTCTGTATTTGTTCTACGAAATTGTTTCCATCTGCACTTATCCGCTGGTAGCCCACCATCAGGACAAAGAGGGGTACGCCGGGGCCAGAAAATATATTATTTATCTGACCACAACCGCCAAACTGTTTCTTCTCCCGGCCCTTATTCTTATTTATGTTCTGGTCGGGCATTTGGATTTCCCCCACAATATTTCCACCGGTATCTTACCTGATGACACAAAGAGCTGGATGGTTGTAATGCTCTACTGTTTCTGCATCCTTGGTTTTGCCAAAAACGGGATTATGCCCTTCCATCACTGGCTGCCAGGAGCCATGGTGGCACCTACTCCGGTTTCAGCTCTTCTTCATGCGGTTGCAGTGGTTAAGGTCGGGGTATTCTGTACCACGAGGGTTATGCTTTATGTCTTTGGCGTTGATGTCATGGATGGGCTGGGACTTGGCATTGTCACCGCTTATTTTGTCGGCTTTACGATTATCATGGCCTCGATTATCGCTCTTACCAAAGATAATCTGAAGGCACGGCTGGCCTACTCAACGGTGAGCCAGCTTTCATATATTATTCTCGGAGTTGCCCTGCTGACTCCGCACGGGATCGAGGGCGGCCTGATCCACATTGTCAATCATGCCTTTGCTAAAATCGCCCTGTTTTTCTGTGCTGGAGCGATTTATATTGCCGCCCATAAAAAATACATTTCCGAAATGAGCGGTCTTGGCAGAACCATGCCTTTTACCTTTGGAGCTTTTGCCATCGCTTCACTGTCCATGATCGGGGTTCCACCGGTGGCTGGATTTGTCAGTAAATGGTATCTGCTTGTCGGCTCCCTGGAGGCACATCAGGTAGGAATTCTTCTGATTCTTATTGCCTCGACGGTGCTGAATGTGGGTTATTTTGCTCCGGTTACCTATAAGGCTTTTTTTGGCAAACGCCCTGCCGGAGAAAGGGAGAGCGGCATAAAAGAGGCCCCTCTTACCATGCTGATACCTATTTTGATTGCGGTGGCCATTTCTGTGATTATCGGTATAAGACCTGATTTTATGATGCAATTTGTAACCATGGTGACACGATGATCAGTACAAGGCTTGAGCTTATGAAATCATCGATTATTAACCCTGTGAGTGATTATGATAATTAGACTTATTGAATATCTGCGTCAGCGGATAAAGATGGTGATCTGGTGTTGTTACGGTCTGTTGCTGGTGATTGTTCATTTTGCCTTTGCGGTTGATCGCTATTATGCCCATAGCTGGGCGGAACGGTATATCCCGATTTTCTGGTCATTGTTCGGGTTCGGGGCCGCTGTTATTGTTATTTTTGTCGCCCGCTGGTTTGGTCGGGCCGGAATATATATATCGTCTGATTATTATGATAAACATGATAACGGGTAGTAAATATTTGAATTATGATAAACTACAGGTCAATATTCGGCTTATGCTAAAGTACTATTATAACCACTGCATCGTAAATGTTTGGCAGTGCTTCTTATGGAGGTAAGCAG
>CAZHPX010000295.1:0-2443 GCA_964534785.1 uncultured Desulfobulbaceae bacterium
AGTGAAAATTACTGACCGCCGCACACGAATTGATTGGGCTCACTTTATTAAAGAAGGGGGGTGATCGGTTAGTGCCCCACAAGAGTTAGCCCCAGTTATATCCGTGCGTTACATCGTTTTCAGTAACCGGATCCGTCGCAACCGCCCGTTCAAGCAATCTTCTGAACACAAGGCCACGGCTCCGAGAAGTACGTCTGTTGAATCTAAAAGTTAACTCCTCGAGATAAGCCTGTAGGTGTTCAGGAACTACTGAACCTTGGTGTGTTCCCAGGATCCAGCGTTTCAATAAACTTGCTATACCGTGAACACCCGGCATGGAGACATGTGCGGGATCGCCTGAAGAGGATTGCACAGTAATTTTTCTGGTGAAACCATGTTCAGATAATCCATTGTAGCCGCTCCATCCATCGGTATGCACAACAGAACCTGGCGCGACTTCATCACACACAAACGGCATCAAACTTTCACCAGAAGCATCGGGAATATGACGCATTCGTACCCGTCCGAACCCCTTTGGGTCCATGACTTCTATGGCAATCACTATTATGCTTTTCGCAGAACCACGGCCTCTTTTGCCGCCCTGCTTGATGCCGCCTATAAAGGTTTCGTCTACTTCAACATTTCCGGAGAGTGGCTTACGTTCGGTATCTACCATAGCCACACGAAAGCGTTGAAGCATGGTCCAAGCAACCCGATATTTTGTGCCAAGCGTGCGCTCCAGTGTCTTGGCAGACATACCGTTTTTAGCTGTACTCACGTGCCACGCTGCTTCGAACCATGTTGTTAGCGGTGTCCGTGTCTTATCAAAAATCGTCCCCGCCTGGGCGTAGGCACGATGGCGGCAAAGTGGGCAAATTAAGCGACCACGACTGCCTTGTCTTGGAGTGGTGGCTATTTTGCAGGCTGGACAGATAAACCCATTCGGCCAACGTAATTTTATGAGATATGAAGCGCAAGCTGCGTTGTCAGGAAACATCTCAACAAAACTGCGATACGTGTTGGGAAAATCGCGACCTGATATCAAGGGTATTTTCACGGCATCTCCTCAGCAAAGAGGTTTTGCGTGGATCATACACCATGGGGCACTAACCGACTACCCCCTTTTCAACAATTACCGTAGGAACAATTCCCACAGAAACTTCGCAGTTTCACTGCTAATTTTCCGATACATCAAAATAAATGGTGCCGTCCCTTGCCTACCTCCTGCGAAGGCACATTTATCAAGCCGGCCCCACTGCAAACCTGCTATAAAAGGCTTGACTTTTACCCTTTCCCGATATAGGGTGTACCCCTATAACCCATAGTGATAATTTTAAAAAGGACACATCATGAGCTTATGCGGAACAGATCAGGACAAGAACCGGCTGGTAAGTAGATTACGGCGTATCGAGGGGCAGATCAGAGGTCTTGGCAAGATGGTCGAGGAAGACCAGGACTGTATGGATGTGCTGCGTCAGGTTACATCTGCATCAGGTGCTCTGCGTGGGGTCTGGACGCAGATAGTTGGTGACCATATCAGAGGGTGTCTGCAAAATGCCAGCCTGGATAGTGAAAATCGTGACCTGCTTATTGATGAGTTAATGGAGCACCTGGGCAAGATCAGGTAGGCGTAAATTTTACTCCGGTTATCATATAATTACTGATGATAAAAAGTTTCAATGCAAATCTTAAACTGTTATCGCAGTAACTTTGCTTGCAGCTTTCGCCATAGGTACATTTATCATTTATTTCACCATAACCCTAAAAATCAGCTCAGTTGTTAGAAAACATATGCTGATTTTAAAACCTACATTTTGGGAAATATGCACACCTTAACCAGGCAGCAACTCAGCCACACTCATATATATGACCAATGCAGCATAAGCAATGAAAGAAGAACCATGGTCGTGATTATTATTACTTTTATCACCATGGTGCTGGAAATAAGTACCGGGATGCTCACCGGTTCCATGGCGTTGCTTGCTGATGGTTACCATATGGGAACCCACGCCCTGGCTCTGAGTATTACCTGGTTTGCCTATATTATGTCCAGGCGGTACTCAGATACCAAAGCATTCAGCTTCGGCACCGGTAAATTCGGAGTTCTTGCCGGTTTTACCTCCGCCCTCTTTCTTGGGGTTACGGCAATTTACATAATTTTTGAGTCCATCCATCGTTTCTTTAGGCCTGTTGACATTGGTTTCAGCGAGGCAATCGCTGTGGCTGTTATCGGTCTGGTGGTCAACATCATAAGCGTCTGGATTTTACAGGGCAATAAGCAACATAATCACAGCCATAATACCCACGACCCTAATCACCATCACCATGAAGACCACAACCTGAAAGCAGCTTATCTGCATGTTTTGGCAGATGCCCTGACATCAGTACTGGCAATCATTGCCCTGCTGTCCGGAAAATATTTTGGTCTGGTAGCTCTTGATCCGTTGATGGGCATCGTCGGCGG
>CAZHPX010000296.1:0-2416 GCA_964534785.1 uncultured Desulfobulbaceae bacterium
AACCGGAACAATCCATTCTCACAGGTGACCAGATCGCCGGTATCATACCACTCTCGCCCCTCATGATTAACAAATGGCGATGGTATATCGCCAAGGTAGCCGGCAAAGACATTAGGCCCCCGTACCAGAAGGCGGCCGGGTTCTCCTGCCTCTGCCACTCTCCCGGTTTCATGATGAACAACAGCCGCTTCCATGGACGGAAACAGGCGGCCAATGGTTCCCTGTGCAGGCTCCTGGGGAGTATTGACGGTGATCACCGGTGAACATTCAGTGACCCCGTATCCTTCACAGAGTACACCAGCCGGAGCGTGCTTGGCAAAACGGGCAAAAAGAGCGTCAGGACATTTTTCTGCCCCGGAAAAAACCAGACGAAGTGAAGCAAGTTCCCCATCTTTTGCCTGATAAATAATATTCTGAAGAAATGTTGGAGTGGTTATAAACAGACTGCTCTTATAAGCGGCAACCATACGGGCAAGCTGCCTGCCCTCAGTGGGATTTGGCCAGTAGACAGTCCTGAGTCCGAGACAAAGGGGCAGGATGACCGTGCCGGCAAGACCAAGGGAATGAAAAACCGGGAGAATTCCAAGGAGCCGGTCGCTGCCACGAAGCTCAAGAACAGCGTTAAAATCTCGGACATTGGCCAGAAAATTTTCATGGCTGAGCGGTACTGATTTAGGATGGGTTTCAGAACCGGAAGTAAAAAGAATAGCGGCAGTATCCGCTATTTTGACCTGTCCGAGAGAATGACAGTCAAAACGGCTGCCAATCAGGGCTTTCAGTTTGCTTAAAAAGGAAATTTCTCCGGCAATATCTTCAAGGAACACCCATTTCACCCCGACACCTGCCGCTTCAAAACCCTGACTCTTTAGACGGTCAAGGAGTTTTTTTGAAGTCAAAACATGACTCACCCGACAATTTTTCAGACAAAAAGAAACCTGCCCAACCCCGGTTGTCCAGTTGACCATCACCGGCTCACGCCCGGCAAACATAATTCCAAGATAGCTGAGCACAGCGGCAACCGTGGCCGGCAGCATTATCCCCACCCTTTTTCCAGGGATTTTTTTTAGTCCCGGAGAAAGGGCAAGAATTCCCATGACCAACTGACGATAGGTTTTTTCACCACTGATCTGGTCGGCAACAATGACCTGATCAGGATATTTCCGGGCCTGGGCAAGAAAGATTTCCGCCACTGTTGTTCCCTGTGGAAAATCCAATACCTGCTCACCTGCAGACATAAACCACTTATCTCCTGGAGGATTAATGGCAAGCGAGGGGGCATCACCCACAAATCCACCAGCCGCCAAAATACAGTCTGCCACGGTCTGTAAGCCGTCAAGATGTTCATTACTGACTCCAAACTCCTCATTTAAGTATACACCGAACTCGACGATAACCAGACTGTCCATGCCCAGATCTTTGGCCAGATGATCGGTTTCGCTCAGGTCTTCAACACCTGCCAGTTCTCCGATTTTTTTCAAAACAAGCCTGCGGGTGTTCTCCGGTACAACAGAAATATCCATAACCATGCTTACCGGTTCTGGTTCCTCTATTCTATATGGACCGCCCTGCCAGAAAAAATAAGGTACATGCAGCCTCGGCTGTTTCACAGCATTGTAAAATTGTTCGAGATAACGATTCATGACCATTTTATCTTCATGACAGGGGAAATCAATGGCCTCAGCCACATCAATGCTGACCGGACGACGGGGCATAAACAAAATTCCATTGGCCAGGATCATGAAAATCCGCTTACCGAGATTGTTCACGAGAGAAGGTACACCATTTGCCCGGCTGAAACTTGATCCCCAGAGACCAGTGGAACGGAGCATGACAATACGAACATTGTCCACAGAACTGACAATCTGTTGAACCGCTGAATTTGCACCCAGGTCTTCTGCGGGCCTGTGCATCAGGCGTCCCCCGGGATAAAGAAGAATATTGTCACCCTCTTTCAAGCCATCAATCACCTGTTGAATTCCACGGTTAACCAGGCTCAGCTTATCTCTTCCCCCCTTGCCAAGGTCAGGTATGATAATAGCTCCAACCATCCGGCCAATGCTGCGAAACAATGGTTTATCTATCTGGGCTTCATCGGCAAGAGGCCGGGGCTGAAAACGATGATAGAGCCTGCTCATGATTATCACCGGGTCAATAATGGCTGGATGATTGGCGAGAAATAGAATCGGACTCCCGTCCAGTTCTATTTTATCAAGCCCTTTAACGGTAGTCCGATAGCGAAGCGAGAGGATGGCAATAAGAAAAAAATTAATTATCTTTTTTATTAAATCCACGGGGAAAACTCCTTTTCTAATTGCTTTGAAAACTTTATTATTTGTCACCTTTTACCCACAAAGACTATAATAATTAACAAAATACCATTTTCATATAGCCTTGTCCAAAACTGTTTTTATCTTTC
>CAZHPX010000297.1:0-2409 GCA_964534785.1 uncultured Desulfobulbaceae bacterium
GAAAACATTCCCACCATGCTTAAATACAAAACCCATGCGGATAAAGATTCAATGTTCAACACTCCCCCATGTTTTGCCATTTACTGTATGGGCAGGGTGATGAACTGGCTCAAGGAACAGGGTGGAATTGCGGTCATGGAAAAAATCAATCAACGCAAAGCTGCTTTACTCTATGATGCCATCGATGCCACGGACTTCTTTTCCGGTCATGCCGAAAAAAAATCACGGTCTCTGATGAATGTCACTTTTAACCTGCCGACTCCGGACTTGGAGACAAAATTCATTGTCGAAGCAACAGAGGCAGGTCTGAACGGGCTTAAGGGACATCGTTCAATTGGTGGCTGCCGGGCCTCAATTTATAATGCATTTCCTGAGCATGGTGTTGATAAACTGGTTGATTTTATGACTGATTTTTCCAGAAAAAATGGCTGATGGACTACGAAGGAACGGTTATCCGTCCCCCGAGTGAGGCCCATTCCATAATCTTTCAGGTTACGGTGGGCTGTTCTCATAATCGCTGCTCATTTTGCGGAGCTTACCGGGAGGGGAAAAAAAATAAAAAATTCAGAATAAAATCAAGAGAAGAAATTCTTGCAGATCTGCAATTTGCCAGTCAATACTGTCGGCAGCAAAAAACAGTTTTCCTGGCAGATGGTGATGCCCTGATCATTCCATTTGCAAGACTTGTCCAGTTATTAAAAGATATCCGCTCTCATCTTCCCTGGGTACGGCGAATCAGCTCCTATGCAAATTGCGGCAGTATTCTCGGTAAAAGCATCGGGGAACTTGCTGAACTGAAAAAACTCGGCCTGGGCCGCTTGTACATGGGGCTTGAAAGTGGTGATGATACCGTTCTGGAAGAGATTAAAAAGGGTTCTGACTCCCAGGAGATGATTCAGGCTGGCAGGAAGGTGCGGGAAGCAGGGATATTTTTTTCTGTTACCTGTCTGTTAGGCATAGGCGGACAGGGTAACTCCATACAACATGCCCGGGGCACCGCCAGGGTATTATGCCGGATGCAGCCATCCCAGATAGCTGTTCTTACTCTGATGCTTCTTGCCAATACTGAACTGGCAGAAAAAGCCGGGGCAGGATTATTTATCATGCCTGAACAGCAGCAATTATTAAGAGAGTTACGCATCATCTTAGATGGACTTGCCGGCATCCGGGCTCAATTTCAGGCAAATCATGCCTCAAATTATCTAACCTTAGACGGCCGACTGCCCCGGGATCGACAGAGATTTCTGGCATTGCTTGACCTGGCAATAATGGGACAGGTCTCCTTAAAAGAAGAAAAATTACGAGCTTTGTGAAAAATCAGGAAAAAGTAAAGAAAACAGATCTGAAAAATCTGACCACTGAACAACTGGAAAGATTTGTTGAGTCACTGGGGCAGCCACCATTCAGGGGAAGACAGATTTTGCCCTGGCTTTACCGGCCGGGGATTTTTGATTTTTCCGAGATGACGGATCTTGCCAAGAAGTTCCGGGCATTGCTACCCGATCACGCAATTATCAGTCGTTTAACCAAGCCCGTGACTCAGTTTTCTCAGGATGGAGCAGTCAAGTTTGGCTTTGAGCTGAGCGATGGAAAAATGATTGAGTCTGTGTTGATTCCGGAAGAAGACCGCAGCACCCTTTGCCTCTCAACCCAGGTTGGCTGTGGTATGGGCTGCAGTTTTTGCCTGACAGGCTCGATGGGATTTACCCGCAACCTGACCACTGCCGAGATTGTCAATCAGGTCTGCGCGGTCAGGGATTTCATCCTGGAACAGAATTGTTTGCAGGCAGAGGGGGGAATCAGCGATGGATGTGAAAACAAAAATAGAAATAGAAATAATTATTCCGGAAGGCTGACAAATCTGGTCTTTATGGGGATGGGGGAACCGCTCGCCAACTTTGATAACCTTATAGATTCGATAGAGATTCTCACCGAGCAAAGGGGTTTGGACTTCTCTAATCGAAGGATAACGGTCTCAACCTGTGGTCTAGTACCACAAATGATTCAACTTGGAGAAAAGACCAGCGTTAATCTTGCCATTTCTCTCCATGCCCCGGATGACAAGACAAGAAGTAAAATCATGCCGGTCAACAATCGTTACCCTATTGCCGCATTACTCGAAGGATGCAAACAGTTTCCCCACAAGAGGCGGCAGCGGATAATGTTTGAATATACCCTCCTTGAAGGGCTAAACGACAGCGATCAACAGGCCGCCCAGCTATCCGGACTTTTACGGGAGATACCGTGCAAAATAAATCTGCTTGCTATGAACAAAACAGACTCCTTTGAATTCAGAAGTCCACCTTTAAGCAGGGTCTTAAAATTCCAGAAAATTCTTAAGAATCATGGTTACACGGTTTTTATTCGTCAGAGCCGGGGGGAAGATATTTCCGCAGCCTGTGGGCAGCT
>CAZHPX010000298.1:0-2406 GCA_964534785.1 uncultured Desulfobulbaceae bacterium
AACTTCGACATTCAGTATTCGACATTCGATATTCGACATTCAATCTGATCTGCCCACAGGGCATTATGTTCTAAAAGGATAACTTGTAAATATGAAAAAATATCTCATTGCGGCGGTCATCTTCATGATGTTTTCCTCGGCTCAAGTGCAAGCTCAAGCGACTGCCCCAACCCAGTCAGGAAACAGGATTGACTGGTCGATTCAGCAATCATGGCAAATTGAAACAGAACCTTTAGATTTTGCTCAATCTCTTGACAACACAAAGGTTTTTTTCCTCGGCTCAGACAATAAAGTACATGTTTACGACATAAGCGGCAACAAGATAGGATCAATACCGGTGGGCAAAGATATCATAGCCATTGACATTGCTCCCCGTGGTGAAGCTCTTTACCTGCTGAACAAAAATAAAAAAGAATATACAGCTATTGATATCAGCGTCATCCAGAACATTGACATCAGCGGTGCCCCTGTGTTCGGAGATGAAAATGCACCAATCGCAATAGTTGTTTTTTCAGACTTTCAATGCCCTTTCTGCAGCTCTGTTCATCCGCTTCTCAAACAAGTGCTCAAACAAAACAAAGACAAGGTAAAAGTTGTATTCAAACATTTCCCACTGGCTATGAATAAGCTGGCAACACCAGCGGCACTCGCAACAATTGCTGCCCAGAACCAGGGCAAATTCTGGGAAATGCACGATGCTCTCTTTGCTGCCAAAGGAAAAATTGAGCTTAAAAATATTGGAACAATAGCAACTGAAATTGGTCTTGACATGGAGCAGTTTAAAAAAGACCTGACTGCCACTGCAACCAGCCAACGCTTAGAGAAAGATATGATTGATGCCCAACTGGCCGGTATAAGTGCCACCCCTACTCTGTATATCAATGGCCGAAAGGTAAAAAATCGCAGCATGGAGGTGATTCAGAACATGATTGACAGAGAACTTGCCAAATTAAACATTGACTTGCAATGATCGGTGAGTGACGGAAAAATATATTGAAATCATCATCTTCCTTAAACGGCGAAATAACCGATAATCTGGAGTTTAACGATAACTCCATAATCCAGGTGCTCTACGGAGACCTGAATAAAAACTTGTTACTCATTGAACAGGAACTTGGGGTATCCCTGCATCCACGGGGTAATAACATGCAGATAAGCGGACCAGCCCATGATGTCAAACTGGCTGGCTCGCTTTTAAGCCAGTTATACCGCCTGATCGACAAAGGGTATCCGGTGTTCAGCCAGGATATTGCCTTTGGTCTGAAAATTCTGGAATCATCTCCACAGGCCAGCCTGGAGGAAATTTTTTTTGATAAGGTCTATATCACTTCGGGAAACAGGATTATTTCCCCCAAGAGCATTAACCAGAAGCTCTATATTGATGCCATCCGTAAAAACGATATTGTCTTTGGCATAGGTCCGGCCGGAACCGGCAAGACCTATCTTGGGGTTGCCATGGCTGCCTCTGCCCTTACCAATGAACAGGTTCGCACCATCATTCTGATTCGGCCCGCCGTGGAAGCCGGAGAAAAGTTAGGGTTCCTGCCCGGTGATATGGCCCAGAAGGTGGACCCTTACCTGCGTCCCCTCCTCGATGCCCTCGGCAACATGCTTGGCCAGGATAAAACCAGGGAGCTGATCGAGCGGGGAATTATAGAAATTGCACCTCTTGCCTTCATGCGGGGCAGAACATTAAACAACGCCTTTGTCCTTCTTGATGAAGCCCAGAACACCACCCGCGAACAGATGAAAATGTTCCTGACCAGAATAGGTTTTGATTCACAGGCCGTCGTCACCGGCGACAGCACCCAGATTGACCTGCCAAGACGTGGACAATCCGGATTGATAGAAGCTGAAAAGATTCTCCAGAAAATATCTGGAATAGGTTTCTGTTATTTTTCCAAATCAGATGTTGTCCGTCATCCTCTGGTTCAAAAGATCATCAAGGCATATGAAGATAAAGAAGCCGGGAGAAAAGAATGACTCAAACAAAAACATTTAAAATTATCTTCTCTATCGAATATTTACTGCCACCTGTTCCATGTCACCTGATTACTGATTATGCCTGTCAACCTTATTGACCAGTACAGGGGCGGTTCAAGACCACATATCCACCTGCCCCTCTTGCACAACCGCTGTCTGCACCTCCTTGACCTGCTTGAAAAAAAAGATAAATTTTTCAACCTGGTTTTCATGGATGATCAGAGCATGACAGGGTTCAATTCAAAATTCCGGGGAAAAAACCAGGCTACCAATGTCCTCTCATTCCCGACAGAAACAGATAACTGTTTTTTTAACGCTCCGGAAGATGAACTGGGCGATATCCTTATTTCCATTGATACAGCCAGGAAAGAAGCCCGCCGACAAAATATTACAGTCCACCATCGGCTCACCGAACTTATCATC
>CAZHPX010000299.1:0-2406 GCA_964534785.1 uncultured Desulfobulbaceae bacterium
ATATTGAGGTGAACGAACGGATATCGGCAAACATGATTGTCATGGTTCGCCTCTGATTTTTCCTGATAAGCTCACCATTGGTACTGATGATCCGATTAACCAGGTCGCTGCCGATGTATCGACTTAGATGGTTGCGTAATTCTTCCTCCTTTTTCAATTTTTCGTAGGACAGGGTAAGGTCATTGGCATACTTAAGAAGCTGAATAGCTGAATGGACTGTTCCTGAATGTCATGATGGGCACTGTTTAAGCGACCGACAAGGGTGTTGAAATCAACGGCAATCTCCTTTAGTTCTCCGTCAATATTTACCGAGATGGGATTAGCAAAGGCATCTTCTTTTACGGTTGAAATCTCTCTGGCCAGTACGGACAACTGGTCAGCCGACTGGCGGAGAATAACAAATCCCATTAATATCAGGAAAAGAATCAGGGCTGAACAAATTATAATGGTGGTGGAGATAGTAATACCTTCCTGATAAAAAAGCCAGGCAACGAGCATAAAGGGAAGAATACCCATCAGACCAAGGCTTACCCTGATTGTACCGTAAAACTGGGCTGTCTTTTGTTTTGTCATTATCACCTGCTCTCGTCATAGATTTTGTCAATGATCCTTTCATCTTTGCCCGCCCTGAAAAAATTAAAGCGATCCATGAACTGGACGGAAATTACAAAATGCTCCCGCTTTTCATCCGGGTTGATCTTTGCCATGGATGTGCGGACGATTTTTCCCTTTATACTCATCCTGCCCTGAAGGGCAGGGGGGGCAGGAAGCATTATCTCTACTTCTATTACCTGACCCACGGTGTATGGATGCGTTGCTTGACCTTCAGGGGTAAAAACGAAACCTACCTTGGAGATGTTGATAAGTTTTGCCTGTCCAATGAAGGTATCTCCATCTTCTATGCCTCGTATTTTAAGTTGAAACTGGAGGTTGTGCCGGGGGGCTTCTCTTCGTTCTCTTCGGGTCATGTTCTTAATTCTCCAGAGCGAGAGGTTACAGGTTTTATAGTTGTCGGTAGATGGTCAGGCAGTGAGTGGGAACATCCGTTTCTTTTCTTTATATTCTCATTTAAGCAAAGAAAGTATGGATGTTCAACCCGAATGTTTACTCTTGGTTACTGAAATTTCCCGGGTTTTAGCAGAGGCAATCTGAGATCGCCCTCAAGCTGGAAAAGTTGTTTCAGGCAAAACCTTGACATAAAAGCGTTATAACGCTACAGTGCCATGATTAATGATTAATGATTTGGAGGTGTAATTATGGCAATATTATCAAAACGGTCAACTATATATTTAGACCCGACTCTTCATCATGCATTGCGACTTAAAGCACTTGAAACATCCTGCTCAATGTCAAAAATAATTAATGAAGCTTTGCGAGATGCTCTTGCTGAAGATGCTAATGACCTTGCTGTGTTTGATGAAAGGTCCGATGAGTCCTTGATAAGCTATGAACAGATGGTCAAGAGACTTAAACAAGATGGGCGTATATAAGATTTTTTTCAAAAAATCAGTTTGGAAGGATTTTAAATCGATTCCGGATAAAGATTTAACAAAAGTTCTCACCTGTATTGAATCTCTTGGTGAAAACCCGCGTCAACCCGGATGTAAAAAGCTAAGCGGACAAGAAAAATACCGTTTAAGATACGGTCGTTACCGTATTATTTATTCCATTCAAGATAAGGCACTTTCTATCTGGATAGTCAAGGTGTGACATCGCAAGAATGTATATAGCTAAAGCGAACAAGTAGCCTGATTGGATCGGGTAAGCCGGGCAACTTGAGAAAGGAGTAAAATTTCTGACGCATAAATGGATAGGGTCTGCATCGAAAAATACCCATATTGATGAAACGGAATTATACCATACGACCATCATGGAATCTTGAATTATTTTTGAGTTATTCCTAAGGGTAGATTAATGGAGGATTGAGATTGTGATTTCTTGTTTAACAAGGGAGTAATATTATTTTGGGAGGTATTTTGACTGGTTGGAGGCGATAATTTTATGTTCAAGGAGCAGGCTGACAAGATGATGCATGGGCAGGCCAATTACATTTGAACATGACCCTTTTATTTCCTTTATAAGAAAGGAACCAATGCCCTGGATGGCATATGCCCCTGATTTATCCATGGGTTCGCCACTGCTGACATAGGCTTTGAGAATCTCATCGCTGAAGTTGGCAAAGCTGACCGTTGAGGTTTCAGTTATGGTTTGGGCTAACTGCCGATCCTCGCAAAATAACGATACACCGGTGATAACAAGGTGACTGGTTGCCTGCATTTTTTTCAACATTGCAAGGGCATGTTCCTGGTTTTCGGGTTTACCGAGAAATTCTCCTTGAAAGCAGATAATGGTATCTGCCCCGATGACAACTTTATCAGGATGGATTTTGCCAATGGTTTTTGCCTT
>CAZHPX010000300.1:0-2400 GCA_964534785.1 uncultured Desulfobulbaceae bacterium
ATAATAATAGATAATCCGGCTCCGTGGGGGAGATTATAGAGGCTGCTCAAGGAATGCTCAATCATGTGCATGGGGAAGCCGACCCTGCCAAGTCCGGCGGCGGTAAGTCCGTTTAAGGACAGGGTTGATGTCCACATCATATTTGCCCGGCCATTATAATCTTCTGGCTCGGCAAGGCAGCGGTTGCAGGCAGTCATGGCGTTTTCAATCAATCCCTCCATGAACCGGTCCTGGACCGGAGTGTCCGGGTCGCTTGCAGTCATGTAAAATTCAAGGACATGGGATATGGCATCAACTGCCCCGTAGGCTGTGTAGTTCGGGGGGACAGTGAAGGTGATTTCCGGGTCAAGGATGGATGTTTTTGGATAAAGAAGCTTGTTTCCGAAACCGAATTTCTGGCGGGTTTCCTGATTGGTAATGACCATGCCTGAATTCATCTCTGAACCGGCCCCGGCAATGGTAAGGATTGTACAGATGGGCAAAGTTTTTTTTATGGGTTTTTTGTTTCTGCCGGTGAAAAATTTCCATACATCATGGTTTACCACAGCCCCGGCACTGATTGCCTTGGCACTGTCAATAACCGAACCACCGCCGACTGCAACAATGACATCAATCTCATTTTGTTTCGCCTTGTCAATACCGGCCCGGACATGGGCAAGAAGCGGGTTTGAGCTGACCCCGCCGTGTTCGATGACTTTGATATTGGCATCGCTAAGCGATTTGATAACCTGGTTGTAGAGGTTTTTCTTTTTTATACTTGTCTGACCATAGACAAGTAAAGCTCTGCTGCCCCATAACTTGGTTTCCGCACCAATGGCGGGTATTGTCTGGCGACCAAAGAGAATTTTAGTCGGATTTTGAAAGACGAAGTTTTGCATGTACTGGTACTGTATTATTATACCCCTGTATCAGGGTACTTGTTTTTTGCTATCGCATTGGTTAAACAGATAAAATCTTCAATTTCCAGCCGTTCAGCCCGGATTGATGGCGACAGGTCACATGATTGAATTATTTTAGCAAGTTGTTTTTTATCTTTTACAAAGCCGCCCGCCGACAGCCCGTTGAGCAGGGTTTTTCTCCGCTGGCCAAAGGCTGCACTGACCACTTTTCGCAGCATTTGCGGGCTGACTGGTTTTAGTTTCTCAACCTGTTTTGGCACCGGGAAGAAGGTAATCCGTACTACGCTTGAATCCACTTTCGGACGGGGATGAAATTCTTCCGGTTTAAGCTCCATCATCATCTTTATTTCAGCACAACTTGCCAATAACACGGTTGGCACTCCATAAGCCTTGGTTCCGGGTTGCCCCAATAACCTTAAAGCCACCTCTTTCTGGAGCATGATCAGGGAATATTTGATAATATCGGCATTTTCAAAAAGTTTGAATAAAAACGGGGTGGATATGGAGTAGGGCAGGTTGGCGACAAATTTAAGCCGGCCTCCGGTTTTATCTGCCAGTTCAGGGAGATCAGTTTTAAGAATATCCCCGTGGATAAGCTGGACATTTTCAGGTAAATCCTGCTTACCTCTGTGCATCCTGATTATCCCGGCATCAGTTTCTATGCCGATAACCTGATGTGCCGCTCTGGCAAGTGGTCTGGTTAAGGCCCCCAGGCCGACACCAACTTCAATGATCGTATCCTGCTGTTTTATCCCTGCAAGTTCAACAATCCGCTCTGCAGTCTGGTTATGGACAAGAAAGTTCTGACCAAGCTTTTTTTTCGGAGCCAGCTTCTGCTCTGCCAGCAAATATCTTGTTCTGGTTCTGTCCATGGCGGGTTTTTCCTGCATATTCAGTTAAGCTTGCGTTTGGCGGCTCGTTTTTTCTTGATTGTAATAAAAAAATACAGAGATATGAAATAGCCGATAATTGCAACAGGAATAGCAATAATTAAGCCGCCGACCAGGAGGACGGAAACAGTGTTGAAACCAAGGTTAAACAAGACTGAAATTCCCTCAAGCAGGTTGCCCTCTGCAATTGTATCCAGAAGCTCTTTGATCTGTTCCCAGCGGATCCGTCCGGGAAGAATCGCGTTGCCGACTATCCAGCAGTAATAATACTGCAATACAAATGTCAGAGGATTGCTGATGGCAATGGCGGCTATTAATGCTGCAAATGTATTGATTCTCAAAATAAGTGTGAGGGGGATGAGGATAATGGTCTGGATGGGCATCAGGGGCAGCACACCCAGAAAAATACCGAGACTTACCCCTCTTGCAAGTGAGTAGGGGTCACCTCTCAGCCTGCTGAAACGAATCAGGATATATTTTGCGAAGCGAAAAGGATTAAGTGATTTCACTGTATTGTTTTAATTAAGTTGCGTCCGTGGGTAAGCGTCATCGTCCGGGAAAAGAATGTTACCCTGTTTAAACTGATAATAGCCGGCAAGCCCTATCATGGC
>CAZHPX010000301.1:0-2395 GCA_964534785.1 uncultured Desulfobulbaceae bacterium
AGATATCCATGATTTCTCTGCCCATATGCCGTTTCAACTCATCAGGTCCATTCTCCATGGACACCATATCCTGGAGACGATCAGCAAGCCTTACCAGCAAAACCCGGATATCAGCCCCCATGGCAAGAAACAGTTTACGAATATTCTCTGCCTGATCAGCAAGCTGGGAATTATAGTTAATTTTATTAATACGGGTGGTGCCGTCAACGATGTTGGCAATATCGTTACCAAACTTTTTTTTCAACTCGGCAAAGGTGACGACTTTCTCTTTCAATACCCCATGCAGCAACCCGGAAACAATAGTATCCCGGTCCAGTTTCATAGACGCAAGAATGCTGCCCACCGCCAGCAGATGGTCAATATAAGGTTTTCCACAGGCGTGCTTGGTCCCTGCATGCCGTTCTTCTACAAACTCATAGGCATTAACCAGGGGATCAAGGTCAACTCCCTGCAGATATTCAGATGCTTTAGAAAAGAGAACTTTAAAATCAGACATTTTTCATTTTGTTTTCAGTATTCAGTAACCATCCTTTTCATCTCCTTGTCAATCATCCCCGCAATACACATCCCAACCTTGTCAACAGGAATTGGGGTTGTCTCTCCACCGGCTCGTACCCGCAATTCAACTTCCCCATGTTTTTCATAGGTTTTGCCCACTGTAAGCCGGTAAGGAATACCGATCAGATCAGCATCCTTAAACTTGGAACCGGGCCGTTCATCCCGATCATCAAGAAGGACATCTATCCCCATAGCTGCAAGTTCGCTGTACAGTTGTTCACTGGCATTTGTTATGGACTCATTCTTAATCCCAAGGTTAAGGATAATAACCTGAAAAGGGGCTATGGGAAGAGGAAAAATAATCCCGTTCTCATCATGGTTCTGCTCAATTGCCGCAGCCGCCACCCGGCTGACTCCGATACCGTAACAACCCATGACAAAATGTTTTTCAAGACCGTCTTTATCCTGAAAAGTCGCCTGTAGAGCCTCTGAATAGCCAGTGCCAAGTTTAAAAATATGACCGACCTCAATCCCTTCGCTGAAGAATAGTTTCCCGTTACAGACAGGGCATCTGTCCCGATCAGTGACCTGACGAAGATCACCGACAATATCAGGAGTGAAGTCCCGGCCGGGATTAACCCCGCTTAAATGCATGGATTTCTCGTTGGCTCCGGCAACTGCATTGACCATGTCCATCACTTCCCTGTCAGCCACACAGCAAATGGCAAGCTCAACCGGACCAATATAACCGGCTGGCAGTTGAGCGAGTTTCCAGAGACCATCATCGGCAAGGGGTTCAATTTCAGTTGCCCCAAGCAAGTTTTTCAACTTGACTTCCTCCACCTGACGATCACCACGGACAAGAGCTGCCACCGGCTCATCATCGACAAGATAAATCATGGTCTTTATTATCTCTTCAGGCTTTACCCCGAGAAACTCAGTCACCCGCTCAACTTTTTTCATTCCCGGGGTTTCCACCCTGCTCAACTCTTGAAGAGGAATTTCTGATATATCCGGTTTTTTATAACTTACAGCCGCCTTTTCCACATTGGCGGCATAATCACAGACGGCACAGATAACCAGGGTATCCTCACCAATACCTGCCAGCACCATGAACTCATGGGAAAAAGAGCCGCCGATGGAACCGGTATCAGCCTCCACCGCCCGAAATGTCAAGCCGCAACGCTTGAAAATACGATGATAAGCCTCTTTCATTATCTGATAACTTTTAGAGGCTGCCTCATCATCCCCGTCAAAGGAATAGGCATCCTTCATCAGAAATTCCCGGCCCCGCATAAGACCAAAACGGGGACGGATTTCATCCCTGAACTTGGTTTGAATCTGATACAGGTTTACCGGCAGCTGCCGGTAAGAGTGAAGTTCCCGCCGGGCAATATCAGTGATAACCTCCTCATGGGTCGGGCCAAGGCAATAATCCCGGTCATGGCGATCGCTAAAACGAAGCAGCTCCGTACCATATTTCTGCCAGCGCCCCGATTCTCTCCAGAGATCAGCAGGCTGCACCATGGGCATAAGCAGTTCCTGGGCACCTGCCCGGCTCATCTCTTCCCTGACAATATCTGCTACTTTCTGCAGGACTTTAAGACCAACCGGCAGATAAGTATAAAGCCCGGAGGTGAGCTTCCTGATAAGACCAGCCCTCAACATAAGCTGATGACTGATAATCTCTGCCTCTGCCGGAGTTTCTTTGCTGGTTGGTAAGAGTAATTTTGAAAAACGCATTTTTTTGTTTCTAATTTTTATTTTCTATTTTCAAGTTCAGAAATCTGTCCCCTTATCAGAGGACAGAAGCCAGAGGACAGAATGGTTTGATGCTTCGCTTTCGGAGTCTTCGCTCGAAGTCTACGCTTACCTTCTACCTAATTAATAGAGTTGA
>CAZHPX010000302.1:0-2388 GCA_964534785.1 uncultured Desulfobulbaceae bacterium
TACAGATTCCACCTTAAATTTACCAACTGGTGGTTTAAGAATGGGGGTAGGCGCAATTTTCCGTAAATATTCATGGAGTGCAGAGAGCAATGGTGGAACCAGAAAACAGTAAGGAACAGGTCTTTCAGTTTGATTTAAGTGCACCGGAATTATATTTGAACAGGGAGTTGACCTGGCTGGAGTTTAACCGGAGGGTGTTGCACGAAGGGCAGGACGACAGAAATCCTCTTCTTGAGCGGCTTATGTTTGTTGCGATTGTTGGTTCCAATCTTGATGAGTTTTTTATGAAACGCATCGGTGGTCTCAAACAGCAGGTTGGTGCCGGAGTCAGAAAATTTACCGTTGACGGGCGAACACCGGTACAGCAGATAAAGGAATGTTATGAGGTCGTTCGTGATATCCTTAAGCAGCAGCAGGAGCTTGAAGAAGAGTTGCTGCGATTGCTGACAGAGAAAAGTATCAGACTTGTTAATTATCAGGAGTTGAGCAAATCGCGGCAGGATTGGGTCGATGGTTATTTCAAGGCGAATATTTATCCATTATTGACCCCCCAGGGCATGGATCCTGCTCACCCTTTTCCCTTTATCTCTAACCTTGCCCTTAATCTTCTGGTTTCCACCAGGTTTCCAAATGACGACCATGTTTTTCTAAACCGGATAAAGGTGCCTGTCGGTATAGGGATGCCCAGATTTATCAGGGTTGGCAAAAGATATATCTATGTCCGTTATGAAGATGTTATTGCCAATAATCTTGATGAAATTTTTCCGGGTATGATCATTGAGAGTTGTGAAAGGTTCAGGGTGACGAGGAATGCTGTCGTTGAAAAAGTCCACGAGCAGGCCAATGATCTGCTGGCGGATATTGAATCTGCGTTGAGAGATAGAAAGTTTGCTGAAATAGTTCGTCTTGAAGTTGGCAAAGGCATGACTAATGCCCATCGGGGCATGCTGGCAGCCGAGCTTGGTATTGACGAAGAAAAAGATGTTTTTGAGGTCAGTGGTATCATGACCAAATCGGATCTGTTTGCCATTGTTTCCATTGATAAACCGGAACTGCATTTTCCGCCTCATCATCCGGTGGATCACTATAAGCTTCTCGGTGATGCACCTAATATATTCCATATTATTCGTAACGAAGGGCCGATTCTCCTCCAGCATCCGTATGAGTCGTTTGAGTCTTCGGTGGAGCGTTTTTTAAGAGAGGCCAGTGTTGACCCCAAGGTATTGGCGATCAAGATGACTCTTTATCGCACCTCTTCGGATTCAAGGGTTGTCCAGTACCTGCTTGATGCTGCCCATAACGGAAAACAGGTGGCTGTGGTTGTTGAGCTGAAAGCCAGGTTTGACGAGTCGGCCAATATCCATTGGGCCGGATATCTTGAGCAGGCTGGTGTCCATGTGACCTACGGGGTTGTGGATCTTAAAACCCATTCCAAGGTTATTTTTGTTATTCGCCGTGATTATAAAGGGTTGACCCGGTATGCCCATATAGGTACCGGTAATTATCATTCCGGGACTGCCCGGATGTACTGTGATCTTGGTCTGCTGACCTGTGACCCTGATATTGGTCATGATCTCACCGAACTGTTCAACTATCTGACCATGGGTTATGCCCCGATCAGAAAATACAAGAAACTGCTGCCATCTCCCAACCTTCTCAAGAAAGGATTGTTAGAGAGGATTGAGAGGGAAATTAAAATTCATAAAAAAGAAAAAGGCGGCCTGATTCAGCTCAAGACCAATGCCCTGGAAGACAAGGATATTACCAGGGCATTATATGAAGCGTCCCAGGCGGGAGTGCATGTGGATCTGATTGTCCGCGATACCTGCCGGCTTCGTCCGGGAATAAAGGGTCTTTCTGATAATATCCGGGTTGTTTCCATTGTCGGTCGGTTTCTTGAGCATACCCGTATCTATTATTTCAGAAATTCCGCTCAGGAAGAATATTTTATTGGTTCTGCTGACATTATGAAACGAAACCTTGAAGACCGGGTGGAAGTGGTTACCCCTGTTGATGGTCAATCATTAAGACGGGAGCTCAGGAGAATCCTCGATATTCAACTCTCAGACCGTCGTAATGCCTGGGAGATGCAGGCAAATGGCTCTTATATTCAGTTGCAGCCATCCTCCCGTGAAGAACAGCGGAGCTCTCAGGAACAGTTTACTGTTCTGGCGGGGGAAAGACTTGTTGAGGCAAAAAAAATGTCCAACAAGCTAAGCAAGAAAAAGATTGCCAAACGGAAAAGGAAATGACTCAGGTGCCAGGGGTCAGGGGACAGGGGACAGGGGACAGGGGACAGGGGACAGAATGGTCTGCAGCCAAAGGCTGATATAATTATTAAAACAAGCAAAACAAAATCACCCATCACCCATCACCTATCACCCATAT
>CAZHPX010000303.1:0-2356 GCA_964534785.1 uncultured Desulfobulbaceae bacterium
GGACGAACGATGAATTGATTTTTTAGTATCAAGTCATGTTGGGATACCTATAATAAACGCTTACCGTATCGTATAAAGTGAAAAATATGTATTATAATAATATGGTTACAGATTTGCACCTGGCCGTTCACCGGGGCAGCCTCCAGACTTACCGTAATCCATGATCTGTAAGCGTTTATACCAGTGCCCCGCGGGGTGCTGGTGAACGCTTATCAATTTTCAATGCTTTTTCGTCATGGATTCAGGTTTAAATCTAGATTTGTAAGCATTCTGGTTGATGCAGAATCGTAAATGTTTGTTTTTTGCATAATGGAAATGCCCATGTTTTCCTGATTCTATATTCACGGAATCGCAGGTGTAGCGGGTTATGTTGACGATTTCGTAAACATTGAATCAGGTAACATGTGATAGCGTCAGGAATTGGAAAATCCAGACTATTGTAACTTGATGAAGCTCTGCGGGTTTTTAATTTAAGGTATCTGTTTATCATTTTTATCCTGCCCCGAACAGTTAAGTTCCCGGCAGGATAAATAAATATTCAGCAGGCACCCGGATTAATTCACTTTAAATCAGTCCAGTATTCATTGGGCATTTCCCTTGCCAGAGCCAGGGCCCCATCTGAACCGCTGAACAGGGGATCATCCACCACCTGCACCCCGGCAGGACCATATTCGCCAATGGCCTGTTTAAGATGGTCTGCCAAGCCTTTAATCTGACTTCCACCACCAGCAAGGATGATATTCTGCCGGATAACACCTTGATACTCAGGGTCGAACCTGGCAATCAGCTCAATGGTCGTTTCCACTATCGCCGGCAGGATAGACTCACACGCCCTTTGCAGTTCATCTGTGATATCATGCCTGGTATCTTTACCTTCCACCGGAATACTCACCTCAATCTTATTGTCCGCGTATCCGACAAAACTATGTTCTTCCTTGAAACGGCGAATCATGTTGAGATTAAAATCAGCAGTGGGATAGCTCTCCTTGAGAAAATTATATAACTGCTGATCAATATAATCTCCTGCACTCAGTACTGTTCTCTGGTCGTCTTCACCGGGAACAGTTCCGTGCATAATACAAAAATCAACTGTACCGGCACCAATATCAATAACCATGGCATTATCCAGGGCGTCCACCCCGTAAGCCACTGAAAATGGCTCTGAGACCACCATCAACGATTCAGCAAATTCTGCCACAGCTTTTTTCAAGGCCATTTTGTTGACCTTGAACGATTCAGCCGGCACACCAACCACGGCCCGAATTGATACATTATCAGCATTTTTGTTCACAAGACCAACGAGATGACTTATCAGCTCCTTGACAGCCTCTTCGTCCCTGGCGGTACCTTCCTTGATGACCCCATTTTTCAAGGGTCTGTACATATCAAGAGAAAGGCGGTGCCTGATGGCATCCGCACCAAAAAGAACCGGCTTGCCCACCACTTTTCTGGCAATAAAATCCTTGGGCCAGCCGACATAACTCTCTATCCACTCTTTTTTGCCATTATTTGCAGAAATTGAACTGCGTGAAGTTCCCAGGTCAATACCGACAAGCAATGATGGCTTGTCAACCGCTTTTTTCGTCGTTTCCGTAGTCTTCTTGCTTTTTGTGGTCATATAATTCCCCATCAACAATATGTGGATTTTTATGTTCAAGATAAGAAATAATCCCGTTTCGAATTGATTCTGTTATTCTGTTACGATAGCCTGATTTTTGCAGATTAATTTCTTCCCTCTTTTTACTGATACATGAAATTTCTACCAGCACACTTGGAGCATCAACGCCAAGCAACACCACAAAAGGTGCCGTCTTGGTGCCGTGATCAAAAATATATTCATTATCCCTGCTCAGGTTGGCAAAAAGATTTTGCTGGATTGAAGCGGCCAGTATGGCTGATTCCTGGGTTTTCATGGTGTTGCCAATCTTCTTAACCATGTTTTTAAAATCACCGGTCTTGATTTCAGAGCCGCGATTTTCCAGTTCGGCTAACCGCAGAGCGTACTTATCCGCAGGAGGGCCAAAATAAAAGGTTTCGACGAGATTGTAGTGTTTCTGGGGGAGTGCATTGACATGGATGGAAATAAACAGGTCAGCCCGATTTTCATTGGCGAATTTCACCCGATCAGATAGAGAGATAAACACATCTCTATCCCTTGTCATAAGCACCCTGTAACGACCGGTTTTTTCGAGAAGATTCCGAAGCCTGAGTCCAACATCAAGAACTATCTCCTTCTCGTAGGTTCCCCTGCTGCCCACTGCTCCAGGATCCCTGCCGCCATGGCCGGGGTCAATGACAATGGTTCGCACATCAAGCCCGAATATGGAACTGAGCCGTACCCGCTCGTCATTGAGCA
>CAZHPX010000304.1:0-2354 GCA_964534785.1 uncultured Desulfobulbaceae bacterium
TCCTGATAAGTTGATTAACAGAATCAGAGTCTGAGAACAAGAATGTTCTGATGCTCACGGTTTTCATATTTGCCTTTTGGGTTGAATTGAAAATCAGGTATAGCTTTATGATTGACGACTGCTGACATTGAAGTTTATCTGACAGCTAACCGTATATCCTGAAAATATGAATGATATACGGATAGACCGAGACAAACCGGAGTTAGAATCAAAGATCAACATTATGTACAGTATCCAGACTATAGGTGTAATAGCAAGGGTAATTTTCCCTATATTCAGATGCGGGTTATAGACCGGGAATCCAGGGATGCGGCTTCGCCGGTTCTAATAACCGATAGTGTGAAAATGCCGTCCCGGATGAGCCGTAAAAACGAACTCAGATTAAACGGTAAAGTAAGGCGGAGGCACTCTTGGAAGCCTCAATTTTTCCGTCATTCAAAGTTTTATGAAGGATCAGTCCGTGGATCCTGACTGCCATTTTAATTGATCAAGGTGTTTCATCTGTCAGGTATTTGATTTTATACTTGAATATTCTTTTATGATCAGTGTATGTCAATGTATCGGTATTAACCCGGATTCTGCATCCAGCACCAGATACAGTAAAATTTCTGTTCAAAAATAAGAAAATACTTCCTTGAAGTAAAATGGCATGAAGTTTTTTATGAGATAAAAAGCTCAGAGGTAGATTTTGGACAGGCAGTATAGTTTTTTTATGACCACCAGACGCATTTATCCATAGCTCACTTGGCACATCCCATTTGATGTTAGGCCAAGGCCCTCATGGCTTGATAAAAAATTAACCTCATCGGATGGTCTCGCTTAATTTTTATCCACAGTTGGCGGCTTCGGATAACAACATTGGCTGGCAGATGAAGCAAAAGGAAACTCAGGCGTTTTATTCGTGCTGTACGCAGCCATTTCGGCAGTGCCAGATCCCGAATGCAGTTGAGCAGGTTATAGGCAATCAGTCCTGTCTGGAATAAAGCATCGTTTGCCCAGAATTCATTGGTACGGATTCCTGCTGCTGCAAAATCATTTTTGATTTCTTCGATTACCTGTTCAACAATTGCACCCTTGTTATACTGGCGCCAGATGTTGTCAGCTTTGAGTCGGAGATTGGTGACGACAACCTCATAGCGCCCCTCAAGAATATTAAAAAGAAGCATTTGCTCACTGGGTTTGTTTGGCGGAAGGTTACGCTCTATTACAGCAAATCGCCTTGGCCGACCCCATCCTGACAGCTTGCAATGAAAGTTGGCTGCAAAATGACCATTGCCAATGCTTCGCCAGTTTTTGATCGTTGAAATTCGTTCCATGATCGTTGAGGATAATTTTGCCTTAGCCACATAGCCTGCACCAAGTTCCTCGATTGTATTCAGTATTGATCCGGATGTAAGCCCTTTGTCAAAACGAAAAATGATATCTTTTGCAGGCCGGTCGGCCTCTGAAATAATCTTACGGACAAACCCATCAAGCCCATCGTTTGAAGCACATGAACCAGGTCTGAGGTATCCATCAATAATAGATCTTGAACCAATATCAACGGCGATGAGGGGATGGTAGCTGTTCCTTCCTGGTTTATGCGGATTGTATCCGGTATCAGCACCCTCGACCTTCTGACCATGAACGGTGCAGACAGATGAGTCAACAGTGATAAATAACTTGCCGGGTTTGGAAACACGGTAGCTCAATATGGTATTGATTTTCTCCAGATTCAGGTTGTGTTGCCAGGTCATTGTTTTTAGTCTCCGGCCATAAGTTGTAGGATTGACAATGTGTTTCCATTGAAACATCCCCCTCAGAGTGGGGTCATCCAACAATCGAACATCCTGAACAGCTTCTCCGCCAATGATTCTCAATACGATCAGTTGCTGTAAAAGTTCATGAGTGGGGTGGCGCTTATTCTGATCGAGATCTGCTGTGGCCGCTTCCAATAACTCGGGTATTTGAAGTTTGTCGAATGCACGGCTCACAATAGCCATTCCGGCATTGGCTGTTACAGATTTTCCTGTGAAAGAAATATGAGCTGATCCCTGTTTGAATACTTTTCGATTCCTACCTTTTCTGGTATGTTTCATTTGCACCCTTTTGGTGATCTGTTTATCGCAGGTGGTCTGCGGTTAACTCTGCAAGATCATTATAAAAGGGTGCTCTTTTTATGGCAATTCGAAATCAACTATGCAGAATCCGGGATCAATGCTGCCATCGTTTATATAAATTATTTCTATCCCACTAACACAGGTTTGAGCCAAGGCCGCTTCTAAGCGGTCATGGAATTTTTGAATTCCATCGCCTTCATTGTAAACAGGAACAAGAATCGTGAGCAGTTGAGCGTGTCGAGCACATTCAAACGG
>CAZHPX010000305.1:0-2352 GCA_964534785.1 uncultured Desulfobulbaceae bacterium
GGCCGTTGGAATCAATTAAAAAAAGAGAAAATTAAAAATAGCAGAGTAAAAGGTACAAAATTACTATCAGAATATTTTTCAAAGGTAAGCTACAAACCAAAAGTTTTTATATCCGCCTCCGCTATTGGGTTCTATGGCGATCGTGGTAATGAAATTATCACCGAGGCAAGTACCAAAGGAACAGGCTTTCTCTCAGATGTTTGTTATGAGTGGGAAGAGGCGACAAATATTGTTTCTGAGGCAGGGATTCGAGTAGCCAATATAAGGCTTGGCATGGTGCTGAGTTCCAATGGTGGAGCATTACAAAAAATGTTACTTCCTTTCAAGATAGGCCTTGGTGGTATCATCGGTAATGGTAAACAATATGTAAGCTGGGTCAATATTAGCGATGTTGTTGGTATAATAAACCATATCATTAACAATGAGGAACTAAATGGACCAATTAATACTGTTTCCCCAAATCCTGTAACCAACTATCAATTTACCAAAATACTGGGAAAACAATTAAATCGGCCTACAGTTTTTCCTTTACCTGCATTCCTTGCAAAGCTGCTACTGGGAGAAATGGCACAGGAATTATTACTTTCAAGCATCAAAGCAATCCCAGGCAAACTACAGCAATCAGGCTATTCTTTTAAAAGCCCAACATTAGAAGAGGCTCTTGAGAGTACGGTAACAAAATAAAACGATGAGAGTGATCATGATACTTGCGGTGGTGGGCATCATTGATGAGAGTCGGGTACAGAATATAGTATCATAAAAGATGCAGCCAGGCTGATGTCAGCATATAACAGCCGATAGCACCTATCAATAGAGCTGAGAACATCGGGGCATAGTCAAGAAAACAGGATAATGACTGTGACCTTGCTGTCGCGTAACGCATACCGAGGGCGGCAATCACTCCGACGATTACCATGGTGATGGCAAGGCCAAGGCTGAAGGCAACCAGCAGGGAGATGCCAAGAAATAGCTGGCCGGTATTCATGCACAGCAGCAAAACGATAATTGCTGCCGGGCAGGGGATCAGGCCGCCTGACAGCCCGAAAAGGATAACCTGGCCGGATGAAATCCGACTACCGTCAAAACGCTTTTCAATCTCTTGTGCGTGGGATTTGGCATGGGCATCAAGGAACCGAGTTTTGGAATGAGTATGCTCAGAAACCTCAATATGCCTGTAATCATGTTCCACATCTGTATTGTCACGGGGGTGGTGATGATCGTCTCCATGAACATCGCCATATCGAGTACCGTTTTGTTGACATTTTTGCGTTTTCACAACAGCTTTAAAGCCCATCCATAACCCCACCCCCAGGATGACAAGTCCAGAAAGGCCTATCAGGTAAGGTTCAAGTTCTTCGCCGATAAGTTCATTGCCGTAGTAAAGAGCCGCCAGCGAGAGCAGCCAGACGATGGCACTGTGTGAGACCGCTGCAGAGAGCCCCAGAAGAACAGCCTGGGTGACAGTTCCCCGGGTGGCGACAATAAAAGCAGCTATCATCGTTTTGGAATGCCCAGGTTCCAAACCATGGAGAGCTCCGATGGTAAAAGCCGAAAGAGCAATAAACAGAAGCGATCTCTCTCCTGCCCGTAAGAGTTCTACAATTTCCATTTTGTACCTTTATTATAAATACTTGGATATTGCTTTAAATTCAGCCAGTGCCTTTTTAGTGTCGCCATCGCTTTCCAGTGCGGTTTCCAGACAGTTGTCGATGTGATCCCGAATTAGAGTTTCCTTGGCACGTTTAACAGCTCTTTCCACGGCATAAAGCTGCTGTGCTGTATCAACGCAGGGTTGCTGCTCTTCCACCATGGTGATTACCCGTTGCAAATGCCCTCTGGCCCGTTTTAAGCGAAGTAAAACTTTCTTATGATTTTCGTGAATCATGGATACGTCCTCTTGATATAAAAGATATTGACTTATCCTATCCCCCCAGAGAGGATACTGCAAGGGGTTTTTGTGTTGAGTATTTTTTATTGTGAAATATGACTTAAGAATGGCCTTAGAGGGAATAAAAAAGAAGAACGGAAATTAAATCTTCTCTGATATCTCCCCATTCTCTCTATTTGGAGCTTGGCCGGGCAGATGCAGAAAGGCAAAAGGCGTATAGGGAATTATTTCGTTATGAACTGGAATCAAAATAAATTGATAAAATACGAAAAGCTGCCAATGGGAATTTTGCCCTTGCAATGATCAGTTTACAATGGAAATAAGCGAGATGCCTGGAAGGCGTGTCACGCCCGGTAATCCAGGGCACCCGATAAAAAAAGCTGTGACCAGATAGAAAAACGTGGTCTGTCCCGAATGGCACTTACTTTAGAGTTCAGCATCGTCTAATTAGCCGAAAATCCTAT
>CAZHPX010000306.1:0-2347 GCA_964534785.1 uncultured Desulfobulbaceae bacterium
TGACCACATCTATATCAAGAACCATGTTTTCCGGGGTCGGGGTGTCCCGCAGGTGAGATGCAAAAATTTTTTCAGTAATGGTTTGTCCCACTATTTTCTCCTTTCTGTTTTGTATTGTTTATGCTTTAATGACGGTTTATCATGATACAAAGTATATATGTCAGTCATACAGATACAGACCTCGTGAATTTAAGTATGGTCTATGGTGTTTATGATCGTGCTCACACCCCCAGCACGACACAGTGTCCCCCAAGTTCAGCCCTACTTTAAAGAATGATTGCGATGTCTGTCACAGGGTTTGTACAAAACTTGTAATTATACGGGGAGACACATAACATGGGGAGTTGTTTTATGTCAACCATACACGCCATGCCGTGGCTATTCGTTATGTGGCCGTTCACCACGGTTTTTCACTTTTTTAATGATTTAACTGTCTGTCGTAAACTGATAACTGTGAACGGTTACTTCATCCATAAGATTTTTTATCCGAACAGCATGGAATTAAAGGTGGCAAAAAATATATGAAGAGAAATAAAAAAGGATCGTTTCTTTGTTGTCTATTAAGCATGTTGTTTTTTCCGGTTTGCAGTCTGGCAGGGCATGGCTTATCCATTGATGGTGTTTTGAAATACCCTGCGGGTTTTACCCATTTTGCCTATACCGATTCGGCGGCGGTCAAAGGTGGTGAACTGGTTCTCCATGATCTTGGTTCTTTTGACAAGATGAACCCGTTTACCTTGAAGGGGGCAGCACCTTTTGGTCTTGAAATGTTTGTCTTTGAGACCCTTGCCGTTGCCAGTCTTGATGAACCTTTTTCAAAATATGGTCTGATCGCCTCGGATATAAAGGTTGCTGATGACAGGCTCTCGGTGGTTTTTACAATTAATCGGAATGCCCGGTTTTCCGACGGTTCTCCGGTTACGGTTAAGGATATTGAATATAGCCTGGATATTTTTAAAAGTGAACAGGCCCACCCCTTTTATCAGGTATATTTTCAGGATATTGTTGATGCTGAAATCCTTGATTCAGACAGAATCCGTTTTAATTTTAAAAAGGTAAACCGCGAACTGCCCTTGATTGCCGGTCAGTTACCGATTTTAAATAGAAAGTTTTATGAGAAAATAAATTTTTCTGCTCCCACTGGAAAAGATGTTCTTCTGCCGCCGGTTGCTTCAGGGCCATATATAGTAAGTGCGGTAAATCCTGGTAAATCTATTACCTATACAAGGAATCCTGATTACTGGGCAAAGAATCATCCTGTTCGAAAAAACATGTTTAACTTTGACCGGATAACCGTCAAGTATTTCAAAGATCAGATTGTCTCTGTTGAGGCACTTAAGGCCGGGGAATTTGATTTCATGGCTGTTAATATTGCCAAACAATGGGCCAGAGATTTACAAGGGCGGAGGTTTGATGCCGGCGAGCTGATAAAAAAAGAGTTTCCCCACAACAATAATGCCGGGATGCAGGGGTTTGTTTTTAATACCCGCAGGGATATATTTGCCGATCCATCAGTCAGGCAGGCCATTGGCCTGGCGTTTGATTTTGAGTGGGCTAATCAGGCATTGTTTTTTGATCAATACACTCGCAGTAACTCTTATTTTTCCAACTCGCATCTTGCAGCAACTGGTATCCCTGAGGGACGGGAACTTGAACTGCTGGAACCGTTTCGCAATGAACTGCCGGAAGCAGTGTTTACCACGCCGCTGACTCCGCCAGTCACCACACCTCCGTCAAGTTTACGGGGTAACCTGCGTCAGGCAAAGAAACTTCTTGAACAGGCAGGTTGGACTGTGCAGGACGGGGTACTTGCCGATGCAAAAGGCAGAGAGTTTGAATTTGAGATTTTGTTAATCAACCCCTCATTTACACGGGTAATGGCTCCTTTTGCTCTAAACCTTGAAAGGCTGGGGATCAGGGCAAGCTACAGAACGATTGATTCAGCCCTGTATATGAAAAGGATTAAAAAATTTGATTTTGATATGGTGGTTAATACCTTTGGTCAATCCCAGTCTCCGGGTAATGAGCAGCGACATTTCTGGTCTTCGCAGTCGGCAGACCGGAAAGGTTCAAGAAATCTGGCCGGAATAAAAAATCCGGTCGTTGATCAGTTGGTGGATAAAATTATCTATGCCCAAACCCAGAAAGAACTGACTGCTGCCGCCCATGCCCTTGACCGGGTACTCTGGTATGAATATCTGGTCGTACCCAACTGGTATCTTGCCACTCACCGGCTTGTTTTCCATAGTAAATTCAGACAGCCGCAACAACTGCCCCGTTATTATAACCCCTGGCAGATGCTTAATACCTGGTGGTATCAGAAGACAGAAGACAGAAGACAGAGGAC
>CAZHPX010000307.1:0-2339 GCA_964534785.1 uncultured Desulfobulbaceae bacterium
CGAAGGTTATCAGGATATAGTCAAAAATCATCTCTATGGAATCTTTTAAAAAAAGCCCGACCACAACCGCAGGTACAGTGGCAATCACAATGAAAAAATTCCAGGAGTACAGCCGGGAAAGCTCAGGGTCCTGCCTGCGAATCTCAGCTGAAACAAACAGGGAACGAATCATCAGCATCAGCTCCCGGCGAAAAACAATTATCACGGCCAGTAAAGTGCCAAGGTGAAGAAACACCTCAAAGGCAATCCCGGAAGTATCCTTAAACCCGAGAATTTCCGCTCCAATTACCAGATGGCCGGAGCTTGAAACAGGTAAAAACTCGGTGAGTCCCTGGACAACACCAAGGATAACGGCTTTAAGCAGCTCCATATCATTTCACTAAGAGAGGGCAAAAAAAAACGGGTTGATGATAAAACATCAACCCGCATAAACGAACAAAAAAATATAACTATCAGCAACCTTCGATGGCTTTCTTCTTTGCTACCCTGAGAGTTACACTGTCACCAGCTTTCAATCTATCAGCGTTTTCACATGTAAGGGTTACAATATTACCTTCAATGCTGTCCACTGTACATTTAACCCTTGAAGCCATAACACCGGTGGAAGCACTGGCAACAAAAGCAAGAGCCATAACAACAATCATAATCTTTTTCATAATAACCCCCTGTAGATCTTACAATTTTAAGAACATCCCAGCCTTCAGCAGAAAAATCCTTGTGGTCAATGAGAACGACTCTCACCGAAAAATTTATCTTACAACTTAAGAAAACATAAGAACTATATTTTAAATTGTCAACGAAAAACACTCGGAAAGGGAAACGAAATGACCTCGGGAGGCGTTAAATAATAAAGGCTTATGTTCAGTTCTTTATCTGTGGTTATCAGAAAACCTCACAAGATCATCTTGATATCACGGGCAAGGAAAGAAAAGGGGATATATCCCGGATATTTCTTGACAACAAATCCATATTTATTAACAAGAAAAGAAGTCGGTATCCCGGCAATGCCGCCAAAACCCTGGACGATAGAACGATCTGCCATGAAAACCGGGTACTTTATATTTCTTTTTTGAATAATTTTCTTTACCACTTTTGGCCCGCCCTCATCCATAGAAAACCCGATAACGGAAAAGTTTTCGGATGAAAACTTTTCCTGCAATTTATTCAACGATGGAATTTCCTTGATACACGGAGCACACCAGGTAGCAAAAAAGGTTACCAGCATGGCTTTCCCTTTAAATTCTGCACTGTTGACCATGGCCCCATCAACAACTAAAGGCAGAGAAAACTCCGGCATTGGCAGAGCCAGGGCGTTATCGGCTGGCAGGAAGAAAGCCAGAAAGCAGACACATGCAACAAGTATATTTATTTTTTTAACCACGGTCAACCACCCATAAAAATGTTTTTCAAAAAAAATCAATACAGATCTCGTAAACGAGATATCCGTAAATATTTACTCTATAATTTCCAGGTAATAAACATCAACGCTTGTCTTTAACAACCCTTTGTCAACTGTACCGGAGATTCTGATTCTCGTCTGGGGGGTAACGGTCTTCCCCCTAAAACTTCCGTAATCAATCTCAACCTCTATCTCGTCAGTTTCATCTTTGAAAATATAGTATTCTTCCGATAATTGCCTAATTATATGGCCTTCCAGGAGAACATTCGTATCATCCCTCCCATCCCGATCAATTGATTTTATATCAGTAATAACCGTCGAAATTGCTCCAGGCCCGACAAAACCGGCAAAAGAACTTGCTGACAGCGTCAACATCAACAACAAGGTCATACCTGACAAAATAATAGTTCGCTTACCCATGGTGACACTAATCCTGTTTAACTTTTGAATGGATAAATTATTAGCAGACATGTCAAATCAGGTCTTAATATCAAGCAAAGAGCCAGCCATCTCATCCACAGCCTGCAACACTTTAATATTCCCCATAAAACCATACTGATTCTCTATCATGTCAACCATTTCTCTGCCAAGCTCAACACTGGATGGTTCAACCGGTTTCACGCCTTCATGAATACCAGTTACAGAAACATCCCGGCCTGGGCCAGCCTGCTCCGGCACAGCCCGTACCCCCTGTGGTGACTGTTCAAGCAGCAGAACACGTCCTTTTTTAAAGCCATCTGTATTTAAGTTGGCAACATTATGACTGTTATTCTGCATCCTTATCCCATAAGCATGCAGACCTGAAAGTGAAGCATTAATTCCTGATATCATCTTTATCATCCTTAAAACAAGTTAGAATAATTACCTCTGGGTATTTCACATCTGAAGTTTCCCACTTTTATTTTTATGGCAAATCTGCTCACATGCTGTATCTTGTTGA
>CAZHPX010000308.1:0-2338 GCA_964534785.1 uncultured Desulfobulbaceae bacterium
TGACCTGATCAACACTCATCTCATAGGCCTGAGCATCGCCTTTTTCTTTACCAAAGGCACAGAACCGGCAAAGATTGGTACAGATATTGGAATAATTTATATGCTGGTTATATATAAAGAAAGCATCATTACCATTTTTTCTCTCCCTGACCATGTTCGCAAGATAACCAAGAGCAAGCAGATTATTTGTTTTATAGAGCCGCCTGCCGTCGGTAAGACTCAACCGCTCTTCATTTTTTACCTTTTCGAGAATATCACCAAAACCTGTCTGCTTGATCAATTGCTGCATATTTTTCTCTTTGTTCAAAACCGGTTAAAAACAAAATAAGCTCCTTCTGTAATAAAAAACAAAAGGAGCTTATCATTACCTTACTCAAGGAAACGTCAAGTTTAAAATTTCAATTCTTTCAGTAATAGACGTTAATCAGAGAAAATCAATCAAGAAAAAAACGAAGCTTTTCCCTGCGGCTGGAGTGACGGAGCCGGTTCAACGCCTTTTTCTCAATCTGACGAATTCGCTCACGGGAAACATTAAACCGTTTACCAATCTCTTCCAATGTGTATTCAGCAGGTTCTCCGATCCCGAAACGAAGCCTGATTATCTTTTCTTCCCGATCTGTAAGGGTAGACAATACCTCAGTAACCCGGCTGGAAAGTTCACGATTTTCAACGGCATTATAGGGAGATTCTGACTCCTGATTTTCAAGAAAATCTCCAAGAGTCGAATCATCATCACCCACCGGAGTTTCAAGGGAAATAGGTTCCCTGGACGCTTCAAGAATGGCCAGAATTTTGTCCATGGGCAGATCGGTCATCTTGGAGATTTCGACCGGTGTCGGCTCCCTCCCCAACTCTTTAAGTAAAGAGTAAAAAGCCTTGAAAAACTGACTCCGCAACTCAAGAAAGTGTACAGGCAGCCGAATAGTTCTGGTTTTATCAAGGATTGCCCTGGTTATAGCCTGCCTGATCCACCATGAAGCGTAGGTTGAAAATTTATTACCTTTTTTGTAGTCGAAACGAAAAACAGCCCGCATAAGACCAAGATTACCCTCCTGAATAAGATCAGCAAGAGTCAATCCCTGATGCATATATCTCTTGGCAATGGAAACAACGAGACGAAGATTGGCCCGAATCATTGCATTTTTGGCGGTCTCGATGGATCTGTTATATGCCTCAAGCTTGGCATTAAGCTCGAAAAGTTCTCTTTTCTCCGAATGCTTTCCCATCGCCATGCTTACGCAATGACGCATATAATTAAGCTGCTGTTTTTTGGGTTTCAAGGTTGGATCGCGCCGCTGCCAGAGAGCAATACGATCAACAAGCATCAGAATCTCTTTTACCCCGGACTTATCCCCACGAATACCCTCTATAATAGAATCAAAGCCGCCACGAATGGTTTTCGAATAGCGAGCCTCGTCTTCAGGGGTGAGCAGTTCAAACTGTCCCATCTCACGCAGGTAAGTGGTGGTGGTCTCTTCAGGCTCGTGTTCTTCACTGTTGGGGAGGGAACTGACAGCATCATCCTCATCTTTCCTTCCTGTCCACACCTCACCGGAGAGGGTTTTTTTCTTTCCGGATTTCCCTTGAGTGACTATTTCTATATTATGCTCACCAAGAAAATCAAAAAGCTCTTCGATTTCACCGGTATCCTTGACACTATCCGGCAACAGCTCATTGAGATGCTGGAAGGTTATACAGCCTTCATTTTTACCAGCCTCAAGAAGGTCATCTTTGATACTCTTCAGCACCCGCCTTCTCCCCCCGCACTGTCCACTGAAACTCATCTTTATTGCTTAAAAACCACCGATAAACAAAGAGAAACTCCACATGACATACGGGTTGTATAAAGTATTATAATAACAACGAAAAAACCAGACCACATTATTGTGCACCTGATTACTCCTATTATAATACATTTTACAGCAAAAAGCAAACGAAGAGCGGAACATTTTCCGCCCCTACTACTGGTATCATCCGCCAACAAGCCCGTCAAGATATGCTATCCACTCGTCCATTCCCTCACCGGTTGTTGGAGCTACTTCCATAATCTGCAGACCAGGATTCAGACGCAGGGCTTCACTGCGGGCTTCGTCCATGGAAAAATCAAAATGCTCAAGCAGATCAATTTTGGTAATCATGAACATCCCGGCACCAGTAAAAGCCGTGGGATATTTGGCAGGTTTATCAGAACCCTCCGGCACGGAGACTATAATTATACGGTGATGCTCACCAAGATCAAAGGTGGCCGGACATACCAGGTTGCCGACATTCTCTATAAAAATAATATCAAACCTGCCGTCCTCACTCTGATCCTGGAGGCTGTGCAGCCCCTTATGAA
>CAZHPX010000309.1:0-2331 GCA_964534785.1 uncultured Desulfobulbaceae bacterium
CCTGCACTGCGAAGAGTATACATTTTGTTATGAATAGCATTGATTTTTCATGCTTTTTTGATAATATTCACCTTTCACTTCTGCCAACGAACCAGTCCCCAGCCAAAAACAGGATCTTTGCCGGGGCGGCCAAGATCTATTGCCTGGTTTCTGAATATCTGCCGTAAATGGTGGTGTCCCGGTCTTACCTGCGGGTATTGAAGTTTTCTGGCAGCCATGGCCGTGAAATAGGCGGCGGCAAATGATGTTCCGTTGCGAAATTTTCCTTTCTGGTATGGTCCTGGTGTCCATATATCGACTCCAGGGGCCGCAAAGTTAATGTATACTCCCCGGTTAGCCTGCGGCCAGGGTCGCATAAATCTGTCAACAGCAGTTACGGCAAGTACTCCTCTGGTGGCGGCCGGGTAGGCTCGCTGACCATCCGGGCCATCGTTTCCGGCTGCAGCAACGATGACTGTATCTTTGTTTAATGACTGTTTTATTATATGGTTGAGAATGCTGTTACTTGGCCCGCTCAGGCTCATGTTGACAACGGAAATGTCATTGGCCTGTAACCAGGCAAGAGCTTCACCAATTGCCTCAGCCGTTGCGATAACCTGCCCGTTCCGGTTGATATGAAAAACAGATGCTGCGTACAATTTTGCCACAGGAAGTAATCCTGGAAACTCACTGCCCGGCTTGCCGACGAGCAGGGACGCAACAGCCGTGCCGTGTTCCCTGTCTGCCTTTTTGTTTTTCCCTGTAAATGAGCGGGTGGTAATTTGTTTTCCCGGCAGAAAAGATGCCCTGGTGTTAACCGGGGTATCAATCATGCCAATCCTGATTCCTTTGCCCAAATTCTTATCTGGAATCCAGTTTATCTTATCCCGTGGGTAGCAGCGAATATCGTTGCATCCCTGCTCCTCACCGGCAAGTTTAAAGTAATGATTTGCTGCAAAAATGGCTTTACTGCCACTTTTTTCCAGTTTTTCAAGGGTTTCCTCTATACTCTGCCCCGGTCTGATTCTAAAACGGGTCATGGTAAGGTTCAGCTCCTGGAGAGTGATTACCCGTTCCGGCCGCAGCCCGCAGCCAAGCAGGGCCTCCTCTAAACCGGCTTTGTCAAGGTTCAGGGCAAGGATGATGTCCGGTTCGTAAAAATCATCTTCTCCTGAACCCCGGCTTGGGACAACGACAGGGGGGACACCGATCATTTCCAGAAAATTTTCCCAGATTCCTCCAGAAGAAATAGTTTCCGCTGTTTCCTGGTCATAATCCTCATCGTCATCCTCATCGTCATCATCGTCGTCATCATCGTCGTCATCATCGTCATCGTCTCCATTGTCATCGTCTCCATTGTCATCGTCTCCGCCGTCATCATCGTCTGCAAATGCATATGGGACAGCAAGATAAAACATTGAATTATGATTAGATAAAGTCAAAAAACCTGGATGAAACTGTGGAAGAGGTACCAAAGCAAGAAAAAAAAGACAAAATAAACATAAGAAAACAGAGAGTTTCTTTTTCCGGCGTGAAAAAACACGCTGTTTTACCACCCAGATAAAGCCTTGATATGGGGCATGGAAATTATTGGTTTTGCAACCTTCATCCGGTTTATCAGATGTGTATATTTTATCGGCTTTGCTCTTTGTTTCCATCGTCTCATCGTGTTTATTTTATTAGCCTGTCCCATATATACCAAACCGGGTAAATGCTGAGAGTTTTGCAATGATACAAATAATTTACTCTATACCATGAATTTAAGGAACTGTAATGATTTTTGCACGCCCAACTTTATAAGCCATTTGTCTAATATGCTCGCAGGGTTATATAAACTATCCCGTAACCATTAGGATTGATGCGGAATCAATGGTAAACCACGAGCCTTATCCGGCACTCACCCGCTTATTCAACCTTGTTCCTTCACTAACCGGTGAGCACCGAAAGAGCAGGGGGTGCTGACACCTATTTTCCGCATAGCTTCCGGAAACCATTCCCTTAAGTGGTTAATGTGAAATTACATTATTTGTTATCAGCGGTCAGCCATAATCTGTCAGATTTAACAGCCAACCGCTAATTGAACGAATTACAAGCTGGTTCCAAGGAGAAAATCAAAGGCAATCCCGCCCATGCCGCCGTTGTCCATACAGTTAAGGAAAGAGTGGTTACTATTTGCTAAAATCTGGAATTTATATTGTGTATGGATACCATGGCTGTGACAACTTTTCTCCATGGCTTTTATCCATGTCTCACCCCGTTCAATTCTGTTTCGTCCCTGCTGGAGGTCAATTCTTTCCCCTTTTCTGAGCTGGCGATCCCGGATATTGTCTTTTTCGCCAACCAGAACAGATG
>CAZHPX010000310.1:0-2320 GCA_964534785.1 uncultured Desulfobulbaceae bacterium
AGGTGATATTGCGAGCATTATTTTTTTAAAATAACGCAGAGTTTGGGCAAAATGCATTCTCGGACAGGCTTCCGGGCTGGTAAGGGGGTAAATCATGCGATTAGGATTAAAAGGGAAATTCATTCTTATCATAGGAATCATCCTGACTCTTTCCTATACGGTTTTGATGATATACAACACAGAAATTCAAAACCGTCTGGTTCTTGGGCTTGCAGAACAACAGGCCAGGGTTCTCTGCGACCAGATCCTAATTACCAGGCAATGGGTGGCCGACCATAATGGTATATTCGTTATCCGCCAAAAAGATGAACTTGCAAATCCATATCTTGACGACCCGATTATCCAGTCAGTTGATAATCAAATTTTTATAAAACGCAATCCTGCCATGGTCACCAGGGAACTTTCTGAGTATGCTTCCAGATCAGGTTTTCCTTGGTTTAAAGTTACCAGTCTCAACCCGGTCAACCCCG
Source organism: uncultured Desulfobulbaceae bacterium (assembly GCA_964534785.1). Classification (GTDB taxonomy): domain Bacteria; phylum Desulfobacterota; class Desulfobulbia; order Desulfobulbales; family Desulfobulbaceae; genus DRLX01. The sequence continues at coordinate 471 of CAZHPX010000310.1, forward strand.
ATAACGCCCCGGATGATTTTGAAAGAAGAAGTATGGAAATGTTTTCCATGGGAAAAAAAGAAAATATTTCTATCAGTCACGAAGAACAGGGCCGGGTTCTCCGCTATGCTGCCCCATTACTCGTCAAAAAATCATGCCTTAACTGTCATGCCGAGCAGGGATACAAGATTGGCGACATCCGGGGAGCACTTTCTATTTCCGTCCCTGTAATCTGGGCAGACAGGATGATTCATGAAAATAGTCGAAATCTTATTCTCTATGGCATGGCCTCTACTCTTTTTACGATTGTGGTCCTGATTTTTTTCTTCGACACCCTGGTCGCATCTCCTTTGCGAAAACTATCCTCAGCAATGAAATTGTTCCCGGCAACAGGTGCAGACCGACTTTCTCTTCCCCGGCAGAATGATGAAATAGGATTTATGGCAGAACAGTTCCAGCAACTTTGCCGCCGCTTAGAGCAGTCCCAGGAAGAGCTGATTGTGGCAGGGGAGCAGGCATTACACGCTGAAAAACTGGCAGCCCTTGGGCAACTGACCGCAGGTGTTGCCCACGAAATAAACAACCCCCTGGGCGGAATGCGCAACTGTGTTCACAACATGCAGGCAGAACCTGAAAACCTCAATCTTCATCTTCGTTACCTGCCTCTTCTTGACAAAGGGTTACGGCGTATCGAACATACCATGCGCCAGCTTCTCAACTATGGTCGCAGCGAGCCTTTACAGCTCCAGAAAATCAATCTTGACAAGGTTATCCGAGACTGCTTTGCCCTTCTTGAATACCGGCTCCACGATATTGAGCTTGTCTTGTCTCTTAATATCGACGAAACCCTTTGCCTTGACATTGAAGCTGTAAAACAGATTGTCATGAATATCTCTTTAAACAGTATTGATGCCATGGAAAATGGTGGCAAACTGACGGTGACAGGCCAAAGGGAAAAAGACACCATAATTCTTTGCTTCACCGATACCGGCTGCGGAATTAGAGAAGATATTCTCTCGAAAATTTTTGAACCATTCTTTACCACCAAGGAGGTAAACCAGGGTACCGGTTTAGGGCTTGCTGTCACCTATTCCCTCACCAGAAGACTTGGCGGTTCCATAAGCGTGAGAAGTGTTGTCGCCCTGGGCAGTTCCTTCACAGTAACCTTCCCCGTTGACCTGCAGTGTGCAGATCCAGACACTGCATCTAAACGAACCGATAACTGATAGTAAACATATATAATACAAAGCAAAAAAATGACAAAAATTCTCCTCGTTGAAGATGACGAAATCATGCGGATCACCGTTGGGGATCGCCTGGAAAAAGAAGGATGGAAGGTTGACACGGCAATAAACGGTTATACCGCCCTGGAAAAAATAGATAAATTCACCTACAACCTGATTCTTTCCGATATCCGGATGCCGGGCATGGATGGTACGAGTTTACTGAAACAGATGCAACAAAACTCACCGTCCACCGATATGTTCATGATGACCGCTTACGGTTCCGTAAAAAGCGGGGTGGCATGTCTTAAAGCCGGGGCTGTCGATTATATCCTCAAGCCATTTGAAATGGATGACCTGATTATTCGTGTAAACAGAATAATTGAGATGCAGTCCGTCAAAGCCCGCTGTGCATCTCTTGAGGACTGTCACCGCCAATCCCACCAGAAAATTATCGGTAACAGTGATGCTGTTTTCAAGGTTCACCAACTTATCCAGCGAGTTGCCCCCACCGATTCTACAGTAATGATAAACGGAGAGTCAGGAACGGGCAAAGAATTAGCCGCCACGGCCATATACCGAGCCGGTAACAGAGCAGATAAACCATATATCAGAGTCAACTGTGCCGCCATACCGGAGGGGTTGATT
>CAZHPX010000311.1:0-2318 GCA_964534785.1 uncultured Desulfobulbaceae bacterium
TGTCTTCTGTTTTCTGGCTTCTGTCCTCTGATATGTGGACTTCGAGCGGAGACTCCGAATGCGAAGCATCAAACCATTCTGTCATCTGTTCTCTGATTTCTGTCTTCTGATAAGGCCATCTGGTCATAGGCTCGTCTGTATATCTCGACAAGCTCCGTTATCAGGGGCATCCGGGGATTGGCGGTGGTGCACTGATCCTCAAATGCCTTTTCGGCCATCTCCTCCACTATTATTTCAAATTCATCTTCATCAACACCACACTCGGCAATGGTTAGCGGCATATCCACTTTACGCATTAAAGCGTAAATCGACTCGATCAGGCTGCGAACTCCCTCTTCCGGGGTGGAGGCAGGCAAACCGAGATGTTTTGCTATCTGCTGGTATTTAAGATCAGCCACATAATGTTCATAATTTGGAAAAGAAGCGAACTTGGTTGGTACCAGGGCATTGTAGGCAATAACATGGGGCAGTAAAACAGCATTTGCCCGGCCATGGGCAATATGAAACTGTCCGCCGAGTTTATGGGCAAGGCTGTGATTTATGCCAAGAAAGGCATTAGTGAAGGCCATACCGGCGATTGTTGAGGCGTTATGCATCCTCTCCCGGGAATTTTTATCTCCAAGCTCATAAGACCGGGGTAGATACTCAAAGACAAGCTCAATTGCCTTCATGGCGAGTGCATCCGTATAATCAGAAGCCATGACCGATGTGTATGCCTCAATGGCATGGGTAAGGACATCAACCCCGCTGTCAGCAGTAACTTTCGGCGGGATTGAGAGGACAAAATCAGGGTCTATAATCGCAACATCAGGGGTCAGCTCATAATCAGCAAGGGGATACTTGACCTCATCTCCCCGGTCGGTAATAATGGTGAACGCCGACACCTCGGAACCGGTACCGCTTGTGGTCGGGATGGCTACCATTTTTACCTTTCGTCCCAGTTTTGGATATTTATATGTCCGTTTGCGAATATCCATGAATTTCAGCTTTAAAAACTCGAATCCAACATCCGGATGTTCGTAAAACAGCCACATTGCCTTGGCAGCATCAATGGGAGAACCGCCGCCAAGGGCAATAATGGTATCCGGCTTAAACTGCTTCATGACAGCAACGCCAGCAGAGACTATATCCGTTGTCGGGTCAGGCGTTACCTGGTCAAACACTTCAACGCTGATTTTATTTCGCCGTTTATCTAAATGGTACATCACCTTGTCTACATAACCGAGTTCCACCATCACCTTGTCGGTTACAATAAAAACCCTTTCCACCAAAGGCATTTTGGTTAGATACTGGACAGCACCCGGCATGAAATAAATCCTTGCCGGTACCTTGAACCATTGCAGTTTCTCTTTACGGCCTGCCACCTTCTTGATATTGATCAGGCTGTCCACACTGACATTGGCAGTTGTGGAATTACGGCCGTAAGAACCGCATCCCAGGGTTAAAGAGGCAACATTTGCATTATAAATATCGCCAATGGCTCCCTGGGTACAGGGAGCGTTGACAATTATCCTGCCGACATGGACAGAAGAAGAAAACTCAGCGATAATCTCTTTATCTTCAGAGTGGATGGCCGCCGAATGTCCCTGGCCGCCAAAACCGACCATCTCCTCACACCGCTTGATTCCCTGCCGGTAACCATCAACCACATAAAAAGCGAGAATTGGTGATAGTTTTTCCTGGGATAAAGGAAAGTCCCTGCCTACTCCAGTAAGCGGGACCATGAGTATTTTGGTTTTTTCTGGTACGGTTATACCGGCAATGGCGGCAATGGCGTCTGCCGACTGCCCGACTATTTTTGATTTGACGGCTCCGGAGCCTTTATCAATCACCGCATCGGTCAACTTTGCGGTTTCATCTTCATCGAGAAAATAACAGTTATTCTCTTTAAAAAGAGCAACCACCTGCCCGGCAATTTCCTTCTCCACCACCACGGCCTGCTCCGAGGCACATATCATCCCGTTATCATAAGTTTTGCTTAAAATAACATCCGAGATAGCCCTTTTTAATTTTGCTGATTTCTCGATAAAAGCAGGGACATTGCCCGGCCCCACACCAAGAGCCGGTTTACCGGCACTGTAGGCGGCATTAACCATTTTATGACCTCCGGTAGCCAGGATCAGCGATATTCCAGCATGATTCATCAACGCATTTGTTGCCTCAAGAGAGGGCTCTTCAATCCAGGTAATATAATTCTCAGGAGCCCCTGCTTTAATACCTGCCTGATACATACATTTTGCCGCTGCCACAGAGCATTTCTGTGAGGCTGGATGAAAACTGAAAACCACCGGATTCCTGGTTTTGGTACAGATAAGAGC
>CAZHPX010000312.1:0-2315 GCA_964534785.1 uncultured Desulfobulbaceae bacterium
CTTGACGAAGTCAGCACCGCGATTCACGGCGGCGAAGCCGCCGTGAACGATGAAATCAGCGGCTCGTCCGCTGGATTGGCTTGTTGGGAATAGCTTCCGTAACCACTATTTTCAACCCTAAACCCACATTTTTTCTATAAAATAAATCCGTCCCTATTTTTCCTATAACGCGTATTTCTTTTTGAGAACGATGCATAAAACAGTGCCTGTCCCGGCCATTATGCCTGCTAAAATAAATGCAGGTGCATAGCTTGCTGTGGCATCGTATATGGCGGCACCTGCTGTTGGTGCGAGTGCACCAATACCAAAGGCGGTGAATACTATGCCATAGTTGACTCCCATATGCCTGGTGCCAAAACTTGCAGCAGTCAGCACCGGAAACAGTGCCAGAGTCACGGCAAAACCCCAGCCCAGGAGTGCGGCGGCGATATATAATGTCGGCAGAGTGGTTGCATAGAAAGGAAAGGAAAGCAGTACTATGGTTTGTACCACATAGGTCGTGATCATCACCTTTATGGTGCCGAATCGATCACTTAGAAACCCGGCCACTGGTCTGCCAAAACCATTAAAGCCAGCAAAAATGGCAATCGCCCCCGCTGCTTCTACGGCACTCAGCCCAACGGCTATCTCGCCGTATGCCGGGATGACACTGATACACATCAATCCACCAGCGATCACCAGGGCAAATGTTAACCAGATAATCCAGAATTGTGAACTGCTGATGAGCTCTCGTGGGGTAGACTCATGTTCTGTGGTTTTTATTTGCCTGTCTTTCCCTCTGCCTTCCCATGCCGGAAGTTTCCAGTCATCAGGTGGGTTTTTTATCAGCCAGGCGGCAAACAGCGACACGGATGAAGTTAAGATAGCAATAATGAGAAGGGTTCCTGATAGCCCATAAGTAGGGATTAAATACTCTGATTTAATCGGTGCAAAGAACAGGGCGGACAATCCAAAACCCATGACAGCTAATGAAACCGCGACCCCTGGTTTATCTGGGAACCACTTTATAGCGGGTGGCGCAATACAGGCATAAGTCAGACCACAGGCTGTTCCACCAATCAACCCAAAAGTGATAACCAGCCACCAGGAGTAAGGAAATTGATAAACTAACGCAGCCAGTCCATAGGCAACAAAAAATAGTATTGCACCAAATGCGGAAACTTTTCCTGGACCTATCTTGTCTTGAAGCCAGCCTGACGGAACCATGACCAGGGAAAACATGATGATGAAAATGCTGAATGGCAGAGCCGCCTCTGCTTCACTCCAGCCAAATTCATCCATCATGGGAACAACTGAAACTCCCCATGTATAGGCAAACCCGCCCATTAAGGAAAGCAGGAATCCGGCAAAAGGAATGCTCCATCTTGTCATAAGGCTTCTCTCGTTTTTTCTTTAATGTAGTAACCGTTTTACAGGCTTGATATTTATCTGCAAGTCCGTGATCAGGCTGTTGGTTTAGTTTATCATTTTAGTTTGTATTGGTCGTTGCAAATACTTATGCAACGCTTCATAGTGTAATGCTTCTCCTGGAATTGGAAATTCTGGGGACATAATACCATTTTTATTGACTTTGGATACCTTCCTGCTATTTTTACGCCATGGCAAGAATGAAAAGAATAGTGGTCCCCGGATACCCGCATCATATTGTTCAGCGTGGTGTCCGTTCCATGGATATTTTTTTCAGGATGACGACAGAAGAGAATATTTACAACAGCTCCGCCAACAGGTAATGCGGTTTGGAGTACACTTTATCTCCTATTGCCTCATGACAAACCATGTTCACCTGATCGCGATTCCTGAAAAACCTGATAGCCTGGCATTAGCGGTGGGTGAAGCACATCGGTGCTACACCAGAATGATCAACTTTCGAAACAATGTCCGGGGTTATTTATTTCAGGGGCGTTTTTCTTCCTGTCCGGTTCATACCGGAGACTATCTCTTTGCTGCGGTACGGTATGTGGAATGTAACCCGGTCAAGGCGAAAATGGTTGTATCGCCCTGGGACTACCCTTGGTCAAGTGCCGCCTTTCATTGCGGCCTGGTTGATCATGACCCACTTGTTGCAGAATCTTCCCTGTTGTCCGCAATAGATGCCTGGAAAAGATTTCTCGCCACAGAATCTGATTTAATCAGCGATTTCCAGGAAAGGAGCCGTACCGGGCGTCCTTTTGGTCCTGAAAGTTTTTTTGCTGTTGTGGAAAAGATAACAGGACGGGATACACGACCAAAATTACCGGGCAGGCCAAGGGGGAAATAGTATTATGTCCGTATGCCGTAATCGGCTGTTGTTCTAGCAGGTTAAAGTCCTGCAGGGG
>CAZHPX010000313.1:0-2313 GCA_964534785.1 uncultured Desulfobulbaceae bacterium
CGTAACGCAGAAAAGGCAGATCCGGATTAACAAAAGCCTTTAGTAACTCATCCATGGGTATGCCCTTCGTTACTGCAATTGTGATCGTGCCGGATCATCCTTAAATCATCATTATACATGTTCCGGATCAGTTCACCGGTCAGTTCACTGGTCGGGTGGACGGCAACTTTATTATTCACACAGATTATCCGGTTGAAAAATGAGGAAGAAAAACCAACCTCATGGGTTACCATCATAATGGTCATGCGTTGGTTCAGGGCGGTTAACAGCTCAAAAAGATGTTGTTCAGAGTGGTGATCAATGCTGGATGTGGGTTCATCCAGAATAAGAATATCACCTTCGGAAGCGAGAGCCCTGGCAATAAGTGTCCGCTGCCTTTGACCGCCGGAGAGCGAAGCAAATGAGCGACCGGAAAGGTTTTCTATTTCTACAGATTCAAGGGCAGCCCTGGTCTTTTGTCGATCTTTATCTGTGTAGCGGCCGTGATCCGAACACCCTAATCTTCCCATACGGACAACTTCGTAGACAGAGATGGGAAAATTTGGGTCATACAGGGTATGTTGCGGTACATAACTGATTCTTTTTACTTCTTTTTGAGGGCATTTTCCGTAAACTTTAACTATCCCCTGATTTGGGCTGAGCAGACCGAGGATGAGCTTGATCAGGGTGGTTTTGCCGCCGCCATTCTGACCAATGATGCAAACCGTATCTCTATGGCAAATGGAAAAATTGACATTGGTGAGTACCGGAGTACGATCATAACTGAAGCTTACATCTTCAAGCTGGATGGCTGGCTGCAAACAATTCATCATTATTACCGGTAATCCTCCATGCTTTGTTTTTCTGTTCCCTGTTCCCTGACACCTGTCTCCTGATACCTGATCTCTTCAGCCATGCTTCGCATAGTTGCCAGCACATTTTCGGCGAGGGGATTAATGGTAACAAGGTTGCCGTCAATGGCATTGGCTATGATCTGAGCATTTTTACGGTCAAAGCCGGGCTGGACAAAAATTACCTTTACCCCGGAATCTTTGATTTTTCTGACCAGGGCGGTAAGCTGTTTTGGAGTTGGAGATTTCCCTTCAACTTCAACTGCTTCCTGTTTAAGACCATAAGCATGGGCAAAATAACCAAATGCAGGATGGAAAACGAAGAATGATTCTCCTTTTAATGGCTGGAGAACCCGGCCTATTTCTTCATCGGATTGATTTAACAGGACGGTTAATTTTTGCAAATTATTCTTATAAATATTAATGTTTTCAGGGTCGGCAGATGATAGAGTCTCTGCCATGACCTCTGCCATTATCTGAAGATTGGCGAGATTCATCCAGACATGGGGATCAAGACCGTCTCCTGTTGGATGAGGTGAACAGCAGGGGCATGGTTTTCCATCGCCGTGTTGCATCGAGATTCTTTTGATGGAGACCGTGGTGTCGATTATTTCGGGGTGATTTTTTGATTTTTTGATTTTATTAAGCACCCGTTGCTCAAAAGCCATACCGATCAGAAAGTAGATATCCGCATTAAAAAGTCTGGCAATCTGTTTTGGTGCCGGGATAAACGAATGTGGACTCTGGCCTGCATCTAACAGGATTTCGGTGGAGACCAGGTTGCCGCCAATCTGCTCAACCAACCATTTCTGGGGAGGTATGGAGACTGCGACCCTAAGCTCCGCTGCCTGGGAGCTGGCAGCAGATAAAAAGAGAAATAATATTGTTAAAGTTATAAAAACCCTGGCGGTATTCATGATGTTTCCTCCTGTGTTTGTTAAAATGAGAACCTTGCAATTGTTAATTGAGCTTTTCACCTATCTGTAAGGTAAATATTCGGCTTATGCTAACGTACTGTTATAACCACTGCATTGTAAATATTACAGATGAATCATACCTGATGGGATTTTGATTTCGCTCCAGTCTGCTCTGTCTCGGGGTCGTTCCATGTAGGCTTACTACAACGAAGTGACTCAAGACCTGTATCTCGGGGTGAAATGAAAATCACTCAAATCAAGGTGTTTTAATAGACGGCCTGCAAAACAGGGTTCTGTGCCTCAAATCGGCGGGGCGATATGGACAATAATACGCATATCCGTGTCTGCACGAACCCCGTGCGGCTCACGGATATCAGAAATCAGCATATCTCCTGTTTTTGCGGGAATGGTTTTGGCATCTTCAGCAAGGAAGGCACCTTCACCCTCTATTACCAGAATACTGAGCTGCCCATCTAAGTCATGGCTGTGAACAGGAAAAATGGAACCAGCCATTATATTGAAATTGAGAATCTTGAAATGTTCAGAATCATGAAGGGTGATACTTT
>CAZHPX010000314.1:0-2300 GCA_964534785.1 uncultured Desulfobulbaceae bacterium
GCACTCACCAGTCCATTCAACCCTGTTCTTCCAATAGCCGGTGAGTGCCGGATGCGTCCTCAGGCAAAACCCGGCTGATATCCTGCCTCTCTATCCCCAGAGCACATATCAGAAGGTACCAACCGCAGAGCGGTGTCACCAGGGCAAAATAGTGATTCTGACTATGGAACCTGTAAACAAAAGTTAAGTTGTTGGCTGTGAGCTTTGACCAACAGGCCTGGTCTTTAACTGATAAGATCAAAAACATCTTGATTATGTAAGATAAATTGATAAAATAAACTAAATATCAGGTGATAATAAAGATTTTGCCTTTTTTTTCTTGATTTTTATGACATAGATTCAGGAGCAAGGTGCTAAACATGTACACCTCTCCCGTACACCATACAGGTAATTATAAACCATGACAACCGTAACAATGTCGAGACATCAGGTCTTGCTGCATGTCCTTCAGTCTGATAATCTCCCTACCCTGCCCATGGTTGCTTCCAAACTGATTACCATGATTGGTGAGGAGGAGACCACCCTGACAGATATAGCCGACCTGATCAGTACGGACATGTCTTTATCAGCCAGGGTTCTTAAGGTGTCCAACTCAGCTTTCTACTCTTTTCCGCAAAAAATAAGCTCCATAAATCAGGCTGTTTCCATCCTCGGCACCAATGCGGTGTACAGCCTGGTACTTTCTTTTTCATTTCTTTCCATGGGAAGTAATGGTAATAAAACCAACTTTAATTTTAAAGAATTCTGGGGAAAGTCACTTACCGGGGCAGTGGCGGCAAAGTTTATTCTGGAACAAATTCCTGATGCTGACGCTGGAGAGGTTTTTACTTCTGCACTTCTGCGAAATATCGGTAAACTTATTCAAGCTTCCACTCTGCCTGAACTATATGATCAGGTTATAGACCGTATTCAAGGAAATGACAAAAAAACAGAAATTGCATTAGAAGAGGAGATTATAGGCACATCTCATTGTGACATTGGTTATGCAGTGAGCAAACATTGGAGATTTCCACAATCTATGCTGCTTCCCATTAAATATCATGATTCACCGGAAAAATATGAAGGTGACAGCAAACAGATGCTTCAGACCATCAATGCTGTTTATCTATCAACACTTCTGACTCGTATTCTTTATTCCGATACCCCTGATAAATGGCATAAATTATTCAGAAGCGAGGCGAAAAGACTACTGAATCTGAAAGTACTCACCATTAACAATATCCTCAAAAGGGTGCATATCAAAGTTGACCAGGCCACTGAATATTTTGATCTGAACATCTCTTCAACAAAGTCAGTTGCAGAAATCCTCCAGGAAGCCAATATAAAGCTGACCCTGCTCAATCTTTCCTACGAGGAAATGAACAGGGAGCTGATTTGCTCCAAGTTGAAACTTGAGCAAATAACCAGAGAACTTGAGCTGAAAAACAAACTCCTTAAAAACATGGCTAATCTTGACGGGTTAACAGAAGTCCACAACCATAGATATTTCCAGAATTTTCTCGATAAGGAAATTAATCGTTCCATCCGTAATGAAAGTACCATTTCAATCCTTCTTGCTGATATTGACCTCTTTAAAAATTTCAACGACACTTATGGCCACCAGACCGGAGATTTTATCCTCAGGGAGTTTTGCCGGGTATGCAGAAAACATATTCGTGAGTACGATTTAATTGCCCGTTATGGTGGTGAAGAGTTTGCATTTGTCCTGCCTGAAACAGAGCCTGACGATGCCAGAACAATTGCTGAAAAAATCAGATCCGCAGTGGCAGACTATCCTTTTGATGACGGCAGTTCTGTTTACCAGGTGACCATCAGTATTGGCGTGGCCAGTGCCAGACCGACAGACCAGAGCTTTAAAAAACATGATTTCATCGGCCTTGCTGACGAGGCTCTGTTTCAGGTAAAACGAAAGGGAAGAAACGCTGTCGCTATGTATAAGCCAAATAAAAAGAAAAAATGGTTTAATTTATAATCTGGCATTTTTCCCCGTTAACGATTATATGAATTTAGTATTAAATTTATATCATATCAACATATTATACTATGACCAACACCATGACAATGTCCAGACAGAAAATATTGAAAGATGTTCTTCAATCCAGGAATCTCCCCACCCTGCCCGTAGTTGCCTCCAGGCTTATTACCCTGACCAGCCAGGAGGACACAACTCTGTCAGAGATAGCTGAGCTGATCAGTAACGATATGGCTTTGTCAGCAAAAATTCTTAAAGTGTCCAACTCCTCTTTCTACGCTTTCCCGCAAGAGATAAGCTCCATAAATCAAGCCGTCTCGATTCTCGG
>CAZHPX010000315.1:0-2261 GCA_964534785.1 uncultured Desulfobulbaceae bacterium
GCAGCATACTGTAATTAAGCAGCCTATCCCTGGAGTTATCAATCAACAGTGGAGCCGGACTGATTACCTTACCTGTATTGTGCATGATAATCTCAGACCAGGGTAAAACTGCCTTTGCCGTGACTTCTGTTGATGCGGGGTTTTCTTCAAAGAAAACAGGGAAAACAAAAAAACGGGTGGTGGTTAAAAGTACTGCCAGCAGAATAACAGTAAACAACTTGACCAGATGACGATTACGGCAATATCGCCTCGCTGTACTGATACCTCCGTAATTGTTTTTACTCAGCTGTTTATTGTCCTCATAAACCTTTTGGAGGATTTCATTTTTAAACTTTGGATTAATCAATGCAGACATAGCTGATATCAGACGATGATTTTTTGGTAAGCGTTCACCAGCACCCCGCGGAGTCTACGCTTACAGCTCAGGGGGTGCGGCAAGTCTGGAGCTGCCCCGGTGAACGGTTACATTTTTTGCAATACGTTCATGAACAACTGGTTTAAAAGAAACTTGCTTAGGTTTTTGTCGACAATTATAAACTATTATATTATATGGTTGTCAAAGGTGCATGTCAACTTATCTTTGCTAAATATATTGAAAAATATAAAATAGTATGATTGTTGAAATCATTTCATAGATATCTCTAATAGTCTGGCATATACATGCATCTGGCATATACATGCGGTGTCTGCTGGGAAATATCTGTTGATCACAGGCATCAAAACAGAGTATTTTTTTTAAAATAAAAAAAGAACCTTCAGTATCCCTTTTGATCTACTCTACACGGAGCATCCATGAGTACTGAAATAGATGAAATAACCATAAATTATGAAGAAGGTGAAATCTTGATTGTCAAGGAGCTTGATAAGGAAATCCTTTCCAAAGGAGCGTGGACAACCATTCTTTTTCGTTATCAGGATTTTAACCGCAGCAAAAAAGAATATGGCCCCGATAAATATACAATCAGAAGGTACCAGAAAAGAAACGGTCAATACCTGCCTAAATCAAAATTCAATATATCCAGTACCAAACAGGCAAAAAAAATCATCGAAACCCTGAGCAGGTGGACAGAAGAAAAGCAGTAACATTCGACAGCAATATTCATTGACAACCTAGTGGGGAATAATTCTCATTGCCCTGCCAACACAAGGAATTTATTCATGTATTTTCCGGTCGCGGGTATAGAGGTTCAACTATGGATACCGCCACTCGTTGCTTTTGTGATCTCTCTGTTTACCTCCATGGCAGGAGTGTCCGGTGCCTTCCTTCTCCTTCCTTTTCAGGTAAGCTATCTGGGATTCACATCTCCAGCCGTAAGTGCCACCAACCATGTGTATAATATCGTCGCTATTCCCAGTGGAGTATACCGCTATATCAAAGAAAACCGCATGGTCTGGCTTCTGACCTGGGTAGTCATTATCGGAACGCTGCCTGGTGTTTTTGCTGGTGCCATTATCAGGGTGAAATACCTTCCCGACCCGGAGAATTTTAAAAAATTTGTTGCAGTTGTCCTCCTTTATATAGGTGTCCGTCTGGTATTAGATACACTCAAAAGAAAAAAAACGACAGGTCAACAGAAATGCGGGCCTGTCAGCAACTGTCATATCACTCCTTTATCCCTTGGTTATTCGTTTGAAGGAGAAGATTACAAGGTTTCAACTATATTGCTGATGCTGCTGAGCCTGGTTGTCGGCATGATTGGTGGTATATATGGAATCGGAGGCGGTGCAATCATCGCCCCTCTTTTTGTTTCGTTTTTTGGACTGCCGGTCCACACTATTGCCGGAGCAGCCCTGATGGGAACTCTGATCACATCCGTTGCCGGAGTTCTGTTTTTTCAGATAATAGCTCTTTTTTTTCCAGACATGTCCATAGCCCCTGACTGGCTTCTCGGCATACTCTTTGGAACTGGAGGTATTGCCGGCATGTATTGCGGAGCAAGACTGCAACGCTTTGTCCCGGCAATCTTTATCAAGGCTATTCTTTCTTTTATTCTCATTTATACGGGCTTGAGCTATGCAGGGATATTATAACACCTGAATCCTGCCCGCCGATATGAGAAAAAATATACCTGATTGTCACCCAAGCTTAAGTAATAGAAGAAAACATTTTGGCTCTCACCCGGCAAGCACCATGGTATAACATATGCCTCTTCAGACGAATCTGTGGGTAATCTCTGGAACCGGTAAGTTTATAGTGCAGGTCGTAAATTTATCGCTTCTGAAACCGTAAGATTTCCTGATGGTCAGTTTTTTTATCGGAT
>CAZHPX010000316.1:0-2245 GCA_964534785.1 uncultured Desulfobulbaceae bacterium
CTTCAGCTTCCAAGGTTTCTCTTGACAATCTGTTTGAGAAGATGGCTGAACAGGAGATGCAGGAGTTGCGGGTGGTTCTCCGTGCCGATGTCCAGGGTACTCTCCAGGCCTTTGGTCAGGCAGCCGAGAAACTTTCAACCGATGTTATCCGGGTCAGGGTACTCCATGAAGGGACTGGTTCAATTACGGAGAACGATATCCATCTTGCCGCAGCTTCCGACGCTGTTATAATCGGTTTTAATGTCCGCCCATCGGTTAAGGTCAAGGAGCTTGCTGAGCAGGAAGGTGTTGATGTCCGTTCCTACGATGTTATCTATCATGCCCTTGAAGATATCGAGAAGGCCATGCTTGGTATGCTTGCCCCGACCTTTGAGGAACGGGTTATCGGTACTGCTGAAGTTCGGGAGACCTTTCATGCCCCTAAGATCGGTACCATTGCCGGTTCTGCGGTTATTGATGGCAGAATTGAGAGAAATGCCGGGGTCAGGGTTCTTCGGGACGGTGTTGTTATGTACACTGGTAAGATAAGCTCCCTGAGAAGGTTTAAAGATGATGTCAAGGAAGTGCTTACCGGTTATGAGTGCGGTATAGGCGTGGAAAATTTCAACGATATTAAAGTTTCCGATACCCTTGAAGCATTTGTGATGGATGAAGTTGCCGCTTCGTTGTAACCGTTCACCACAGGTGTTGCCTTACGCTACTCTCGTCCCCACGCTCTGCGTGGGGACGCATAAAGGAAAAGATGGAGTTTGATTTTACCCTGCCCGGTATCGGCAAGCCGCAGTCATCGAGACCCAGGCGGATTGCCGAGGCTATAAGAAATGAGCTGTCCATTCTCCTCTTAAGGGAAGTGGCTGATCCCCGTCTTTCCGGGGTCAGTTTTTCTCAGGTGGTGGTGACTCCGGACTTGAAACAGGCCAAGATTTATTTTGTCATGTCAGCCGGTGATAGACCGGAGCCGGCCATCAAGGCTTTGAAAAAGGCACGGGGCTTTTTTCGCAGTCGTCTGGCAAAGGTTTTGAATCTTCGCTATACTCCTGATCTGGTTTTTTATTTTGATAAAGTTAACGAAGAGGTGCAACGGATAGATGAGCTTTTTCGCGAAATAGGAGAAGAACAAAAAGACAATGACAGCCGGGATTAAGGCAGTATCTGATTTGCTCATGGGGGCAGAAGCGGTTGTTATTTCGACCCATGTCAAGCCTGACGGTGATGCCCTGGGTTCCATGCTTGGTCTTGCTGATGTATTGCGGCGGGCAGGCAAAAAGGTTGTCTGTTATCTTGAAGATGCTGTACCGAAGCATTATATGTTTTTGCCTGGTACGGACAGTATTATTGACTCATCTGTCGATGTCAAGCGGGAAACCGCAGGTTATGAGCGGGTTGTATCGGTTGCTCTTGATTGTGGAGATGTTGGCAGGTTGGGGAAATGCTGGTTGTTGCTTGCCCGGATTCGTCCCTTTTGTGTTATTGATCATCATCGTGGAAATACCGGTTTCGGCGATATAAACTGGATTGAGTCGAATCGTTCCTCAACGGCTGAGATGATTTGTGATCTGGTAGAGATAATGGGACTTGATTTTTCCCCGCCATCGGCGGTCTGTCTTTATACGGGGATAGTCACTGACACCGGTTCTTTTCGTTATGCTTCAACTTCCAGTCATACCCATAAGGTTGCAGCTCACCTGGTGGATTGCGGTGCCGATCCGGGGGAAATAAACGCAAGTCTCTATGATAATTATTCCCTTGGCCGCTTGCGGCTCATGCAGTTGGTACTGGCGACCCTTGAGGTGTTTGCCGATGAACAGATAGCTGTGATCAGGGCCACCAGGGAGATGATGGCAGAGACCGGAACCGGTGCTGAAGACACGGAAAATTTTATTAATATACCAATGGCTGTTGGTACTGTCCAGGTTACGGTGTTTCTTAAAGAAGGCGAAAATAATGTTTCTGTGAGTCTTCGTTCCCGCGAGCGTATTAATGTGGCAAAGGTTGCGGCCTGTTTTGGCGGCGGTGGTCATGCCATGGCCAGTGGTTTTCTTGTTCAGGGCAGAGGACTGGATGCTGTCTGGGCAAGGTTGTTGCCGGTCATTGTTCAGCGGTTGGACGGAGGGCAGAAGACAGAAGACAGAGGACAGAGGACAGAGGACAGAGGACAGAGGACAGAGGACAGAATGGTCAGCAGCCAAAGGCTGATATAATTATTAAAACAAGCAAAACAAAATCTTCTGTCTTCTGTCTTCTG
>CAZHPX010000317.1:0-2243 GCA_964534785.1 uncultured Desulfobulbaceae bacterium
TTTCTGCTCCATTTCCGCATCGCCCCGCTGGACGGCATTGAAATCAAGCTCTTCTGCATTCTCGCCCTGGAGCATGGAAGAGGCAGCACCGCCACCAAATCCCACCCGATAGGCTGGTCCGCCCACCTGAACAATGAGCATCCCTTTTTCTTCACTGGCTTTTTCGGTATGGTTATCATCAATCTGGCCGATACCGCCGGTGAACATGATCGGCTTTAAAAATCCCCATCGCTCGCCTTTTTCCGTCCGCAGATCAAATGATCGAGTAAAGCCGAGGATAATCGGCTCACCAAACTTGTTGCCGTAATCAGAGGCACCGTTACTTGCCTCTATCTCGATTTCAAGGGCCGGAGCCAGATTGGCAGGACATTCATAGCTATTTTCCCATCCCATTTCATAACCGGGTATATGAAGGTTTGCCACACAATAACCCGCACTTCCGGCCATGACAAAACCGCCCTTACCCGTCGCCTGGACATCCCTAATCCGGCCGCCAATCCCCGTTTCCGCTCCCGGAAACGGGGCAACGCCGGTGGGGAAATTATGGGTCTCTGCGGTGAGCAGGATATGGCTGTTGATATTTTTTATGACTATGGGAGACGGAACACCCGGTTTTTCCGCCTGAAAAGCGGGTATTTCATGTCCGCTAACCACACTGGAATTGTCCTTGAAAGCTATGAGCGAGCCTTTTGGATGGGCAGTAAGGGTGGCGGTTACCACCTCAAAGAGACTACTGCCAAGCTCTTCTCCGTCAATGATATGCGTCCCCCTAAAGAAACCATGACGGGAATGTTCGGAATTGGCGTTATTGAGATCCATGATCTCAACAATGGTGGGATTGCGGTTATGTTTTTTAACAAAATAATCATAATAAAAATCCCGATCCCGCCTGTCCATGGAAATCCCGGGGATTTTTAAAAGTATATCTGCTCCCCCGCCAATCATATCCACTTCATAGACTGCTTCCGGCTCTATACCGGTGGCAAAGCTCCTTAATGGTTCAAAGTAAACGCATTCGGTCATCCGGTCGTGGTTATGCCGGATAAATTCATCCATATCCTTTTCATCGCCAACTAGGTATCGCCGGGACTGTTCCACCCGGATAACAGAATCAAGGCCGACAGCCCGGCAGATTGAGACCATATTTGCTGACCATGCCGTAGCAAAGTTCAGCCGGGGTCCTATCTCCACGACCCGCTCCCCTTTCAGCAACGGAGATAAGAAAACATTTTCCCCTGACAAGTCTTCTGAAACAAGCTGGCAGAACAGCCTGATTTCATCATCGGTTAAGGGAATGGTTGATTCAACATTAAAACATCGGGTTAAACCGGCATCTATTTTACGATAAAATTGTTTTACGGTTGTGATCATTTTTTTATTGTTTGTTTTAGTGATATGGTAAGGGATCGCTAAAAATAAGCTGTTCGTCAACCTGATCTAATCATATGCGATGTAACGATCAGGAGAAAAGGCAGATAGCGTAGACTCCGTAGGTTCTAATCGAACATTTACTGTTATTGTTTTTCTTTCAGACATCTCATATGCACCCGAAACCTCTGGTAACACAATACCGTTTTGGGTTCTGAGAGTTTGTTGTTGTGGATAAGGTTTCAGAACAGGTATAGTACCCATGATCAAGCTACCATCACATTTTGTGTTCCAAAAAACTGACTTTCTATCTTAGGTTCTCCATCCTCAAGGAGCATCTCAACAACTTCTTTTAAGTTACTATTCAATTCGTCCAAGGTTTCACCTTGAGAATGTGCACCTGGAAATCCAGGAATAAAACCAACAAAAAGACCGGTTTTAGTACATTTTTCAATTACAGCTGTAAATGTTCTCATACTCTTTATACCCTTTTAAGTTATTAACAATCGTAAATTCAAGATTATTTATCTATAACCGTAAATGACGATTTGATTTTTTAAAGACTACAAATTTCAACAGTTACACGGTTCCTATGTGATTTCATCACTCATCGTCCGTATCCATAATATCCGTAATCATAGCCAGCCGCTCCCAGAAATCGGGAAAAGATTTTGCCACACAACCTTCCCCGGTAATTCTTACACCGGGGACTTTAAGCCCTGCCACAGCAAAACACATGGCAATCCGGTGGTCTTCGTAAGTCTCAATCACTGCCCCATGGAGATTACTGCCGCCCTCCCTGCCATGGATAATCATCCGCTCTTCCTCTTCCTCAACTTCCGCCCCCATTTTTCCAAGTTCAGTTACCATGGCTG
>CAZHPX010000318.1:0-2242 GCA_964534785.1 uncultured Desulfobulbaceae bacterium
GCTCCCACGCTGGAGCGTGGGAGCCAGAGATATTCCTTAACATTCAAGCAGGTTTTTCCCATCCATCTCCACCGGGATGCCCAGGCCAAGAAGGGAGAGCATGGTGGGGGCGATATCCCTCAATGCTCCGTTTTTTCGTAATTTACAGTTTGCATATTGCTCTGAAACCAGCACCAGCGGCACCAGGTTCAGGCTATGAGCGGTATATGGTTCACCTGTGTCCGGATCGACCATTATTTCTGCATTACCATGGTCTGCAGTGATTAGCATGATACCATCTAATTGACGGATAAAATCATAAATCCTGCCAAGGCATCCATCGACGGTTTCAACAGCCTTGACCGTAGCAGGGAAAACGCCGGTATGACCAACCATATCGCAATTTGCAAAGTTAAGAATTATCACTTCAAACGGGTTACCCTCAGCCTCGGCCTGTTCCATGGCGGCAAGCAGTTGCTCGGTTACCTCTTCAGCACTCATCTCCGGCTTTTCATCATAGGTTGCCACTTCCCGCGGAGAATCAATTAGAATCCTCTCCTCACCTGAAAGAGGGGCTTCCCTGCCGCCATTAAAAAAATAAGTAACGTGGGCGTATTTTTCAGTTTCAGCAATGCGAAGCTGGCGAATATTATTTTTGCTGATCTCTTCAGCAAAAATGTGCTCAAGCGATTCCGGCGGGAAAGCTACTGGAAAGGGGAAGTCAGTTTCATATTCGGTCATGGTTATTATATTCAACTGATTCGGGCGGTTGCTGATATCAAAACCGGTAAATTTTTCCGGCCTGTCAATAAAGGCGTGGCATAACTCCCTGACCCGGTCAGCCCTGAAATTAAAGAAAATAAGGCCGTCTCCGTCATCAATTAAACCAAGGGGAGTATCCTGATTATCCTGCAATACAGTGGGAGCAATAAATTCATCGGTCTCCTGCCGGTAATATGCCGCCTTTACCGCCTGAACAGGATCAACAGCAGCAAGACCTTCTCCAGCCACCAAAGCCTGCCAGCATTTCTCCACCCTGTCCCAGCGGTTGTCCCGGTCCATCCCCCAGTAACGGCCGCTGATTGTTGCCACCTGTCCACAGCCAATCTTTTTGATAGCTGTCACTAATTGATTCATGTATTCAAGCCCGGATGATGGTGGAGTATCCCGGCCATCCATGAAACAGTGGATATAAACTTTTTCCAGAGCTTTTGCCCTGCACATCCGCAGGAGGGCAAAAAGATGATCAATATGGGAATGAACTCCCCCGTCGGAGAGAAGACCAAGAAGATGAATGCCGCTCCCCTTCTCTTTGACCTTGTCCATAACCGCACCAAGAACGGGGTTCTCGGCAAACTCACCGGACTTGACAGTCAGGTTGATTCGGGTAAAATCCTGATAAACAATTCTCCCAGCTCCTATATTGAGATGACCGACTTCAGAATTGCCCATCTGTCCCTCAGGCAGCCCGACCAGACCATCATGGGCGACAAGGGTTGTGGTGGGAAACTTCTTCATCCACCTGTTCATATACGGGGTATCAGCCACGGAAATGGCATTGGCAGGTCCCGATTCAGCAACTCCCCAGCCATCTAAGATGGCAAGGAGAAGAGGCCGGTTCTTTTGTTTACTCATGGTTTCGCTGTTTCATGCTCCTGCTCACCCGCAGCAAGCAACTCCTCCACAGAAATTTTTCTGGCATCATGCCATAACCCCTCGAGATCATAAAAATTCCGTTTGTCTTTGTAAAAGATATGGACAACCATATCTGAATAATCAAGCAGTACCCAGTGTCCATCTCTTAAGCCTTCACTATGCTTGCTGGACACTCTTTTTGAGTGCATTTCCCCTTCTATGGCCTCGGCCAGTCCCTGGACATGGCGGGTGGAATGACCGCTCATAATCACAAAAAAATCAGTAAATGACGCCAGCCCCCGTACATCAAGGACAACCAGCTCTTCTGCCTTGGTGTCATCGCCAATTCTTGCACATATTGCCGCAAGTTCAAGGCCGCTTTTTTCCTTATGTTCTTTTTTCAGTTTTCTCATAAATATTTCAATAATCCTTAAGTATTAAATTCAGGCAGTTTTAATTTCCTTTTTTTTTCTCGGTGGAAACTCAAAGCTCAACTTACCTTTTTTATCAAGTAACAGGTAAGCATCAAAAGGTCTTTTTTTCTTAGATATAAAACCTTTGATAAGCTCTGTCTTGCCCTGGCTCAATAATCGTTCAATATGGTTCGGCTCAATTGTTCTGGCAAGAA
>CAZHPX010000319.1:0-2239 GCA_964534785.1 uncultured Desulfobulbaceae bacterium
ATATAATTATTAAAACAAGCAAAACAAAATCTTCTGACTTCTGTCTTCTGTCCTCTGTCTTCTGATATTGGATTAGCTTATGAAATGTCCATATTGTGGTTATCTTGATAATCGGGTGATTGATTCCCGTTTGAATAAAGACAAGACCATTACCAGGAGGCGGCGGGCTTGTGCCGAATGTGAGCAGAGGTTCACCACTTACGAGCGGATAGAACTTATGCTGCCGATGCTGGTTAAAAAAGATGGTCGCAGGGAGCCTTGGGATCGTGGTAAGGTCACCGCAGGTCTGGAAAAAGCCTGTGAAAAGTTACCGGTCAGCATGGCGGATATAGAGGCTTTTGTTGATGATATTGAAGGAAAATTGCAGGATGTCGGCGGTAAGGAAGTATCCACTTCCCAGGTTGGAGAATGGATTATGGATGCCCTGCCCGATCTTGATGAAGTAGCCTATGTCAGATTTGCCTCTGTTTACAGGCAGTTTAAAGATGTGAATGAGTTTATGGATGAACTTAAAACTTTTATCGGTGAAAAAGACAGTCGGTAACGTATTGTTTTTTTCATTTATAACCCATAGGAATCTTTTCTGTTGATAGATAAAGACAGGGATAGATATTATATGTACCTTGCCCTTGAAGAGGCGGTTAAGGGGGTGGGGCGGACAGCACCTAATCCTTGTGTTGGTGCGGTTATCGTTAAAGATGCTCGGGTGGTAGGGCGTGGTTATCATAAAAAAGCAGGTATGCCCCATGCCGAGATTGATGCCCTTGTTGATGCCGGTTCAATGGCTCGTGGCAGTACCATATATGTCACTCTGGAACCATGTAATCATACCGGCAGGACACCTCCATGTAGTCATGCCCTTGCAGATGCCGGAATATCCCGGGTTGTTGTTGGTATGACTGATCCCAATCCTCTCGCCTGTGGCGGAGTCGAATATCTTGTTTCCAGAGATATAAAGGTAGTTACCGGTATTCGTGAAGAAGAATGCAGGCTGATTAATCTCCCCTTTACTAAACATGTAACCACCGGTTTACCATGGGTTGTCATGAAGGCGGGGCTTAGCATGGACGGGAGGATCAGTTATCGCCGGGGGAAGGGCGGGGTTATTACCGGTAAGGAATCAGCACGGGTGGTACATTCTTTACGCAATCATGCCGATGCGATTCTTGTTGGTATTGAAACAGCTCTTGTTGATAACCCTTCCCTGACCACCAGGCTGACATTAAAATCAGACTGTAAAAAGAAGCCGGGAGTAGACAAGGGCAGTACTTTTCGGCAGATGGAGCAGCTTATCAGAACAGGAGATGTTCAATTTACGAGTCCTCTGTTTCCTGATAACTCAGGAAGAGGATGGGCTGAAGAAGGGTACGATTACAAACGGGACCCGTTGAGATTGGTGTTGGACAGTGAATTACGCCTTCCACCCACGGCAAAGATGCTGGCTCAGGTATCAGATGCACAGACCTGGATTTTTTGTAATGAGGAAGCTGCAGAAGAGAAGGAAATTAAACTGCTTAAGAGCGGTGCAGTTATCCACCGGATTGATTGCATGGACGATGGTCGTTTAAACCTTCATACTGTTTTAAAAATCCTCGGAGAAAATAATATCACTTCTCTGCTTGTTGAAGGCGGATCTGGTATTCACGGCTCTTTTTTGCACCATAATCTGGTCGATGAACTTTATCTTTTTATGGCCCCGTTTTTCATCGGTGAGCAAGGGGTGCCGCTTATTTCCGGCTTTGCAGATTCTTTTACCAATGTGCAGAAAAAGATAAAAAAAATGTCAGTGCAGCAGGTTGGTGACGATATCCTTATCCATGGTTTTTTTGCTGAATCTATCTAAGGTTACAGGATTTGCTGCAATTGAATTGCAGGATTTGAGAATGTAAATTTAAAAATTTATCCAAGACTATCTGTACTATTCAGCGAGTTTTAACAAGCTGTCGGGTATAAGCTTGAGGCCATCTTCAAATAAACCCCTGGAGGATACCCCCTCCGGAGCCGGGGCTTTAGCCCCGCCCGAATATCCCCCCGCACTCCACCATCAGCCTATAGTGTTTCGCGAATGAATTGATACTAAAACCACCCCGACTTCTCTCGTTATACCGCTCTGCGGTATAACGTATTTCATGGTGCTCTGCACCTGCCAATTCAGGTGTACGGTTAAAAGTGTGCAGATCCGCACATAAGCATGTAACACCGCAGGGGAGATGTTACGAGCACACAATTGAGCATCAAT